>PLNY01000182.1 GCA_003141915.1 Anaerolineae bacterium
GACGCAGTGATACAGGCAAAATGGCATACGCCCTACATTGGCAATATCCCGGCCACATTATTTCCTCATTTCTTTGAATCATTTGCAATAACTGCGCGTTGTAATTTGCATCTGCGCGTTTTATATGGGCGTGACGATCATCATCAAGCCGAAGCCTTATTCAAAGCCTGGGCAAGGGCATTGGACAGCGCCACGCAGGTTGATCTAAGACGAATGGGAGTCATTCCATCAGGCAAGGGAACGTTGTAACTTTATTTTTTAATAAGGAGAATTTACCATGTACAATTTACCGCTTGAATTGATTGATGCCCTAAAAGTGACGCCTGATACATTGAAAGGATTATTGAGCAATGTCAGCAAAGAACAGGCAAGGTCGGCGAAGGGCGGTGACGAAAACTGGTCGGTTGTGGAAGTGATCTGTCATTTGCGGGACGCGGAGGAATTTACCATTCAACGCGTGGAGTCCATGCGGGACCAGAATAATCCGCAGATCATCGGATATGACCAGGCAGCATTGGCCCGCGAAAGAAAATATAACGATGCGGATTTAAATTCTGCGTTGAATGCCTTTATCAGGTACCGCGAACATCTTGTTGCGTCGCTCTCCGCATTGGCCCCCGATGATTGGGAACGCGGCGGAGAGCACAATGAGAATGGTCACATGACCATTTTCTCCTATATTCTTCACATCGTTTCTCACGACGCCATTCATTGTGCGCAGATCGCGCGTCAACTCTCCGCGATAAAGAATAGTTAATTTGAGAAACGGGAACGATATGAAAGATGTTATTTTGATTGACGCCGACACAGGCAATCTTCGGTCCGTGCAGAAAGCGTTGGAAGCTGTCGGCGCAAACGTTGAAAGAACCAGCGATCCGAAAAAAGTTTTGTCCAGGAAAAAGATTGTTCTCCCCGGTGTGGGCGCGTTCCGCGGCTTTATGTCCGGGTTGCGGACGCGAGGGCTGGATGATGTGGTCAAAGATGCGGCGATGCGCGGCGTGCCGTTGCTGGGAATTTGTGTTGGAATGCAAGCCCTGTTTGAAATTGGAGAGGAGATGGGAACGCATGCCGGATTAGGTTTGCTGGCGGGCAAGGTGACGCGGTTTGCAGATTCTCTACCCGTGAAGATTCCGCACACGGGATGGAATCAAATCGAAGTCCGGAATGATGCGTGTCTGTTTAACGGAATCAATTCGGGAGCTTATGTCTACTTCAATCACTCCTATTATTGTCAGGCGTCGAATTCATCCGATGTCATTGCGACGACTGATTATGGAATCAAATACACGTGCGCGGTGCGGCGTGAAAATATTTTCGGCGTGCAGTTTCATCCTGAAAAAAGTCAGCAAATGGGATTGCAAATTCTGAAAAACTTTTTGGAGGCGGCGTGAGCTTTACAATTTATCCCGCCATTGATTTACGCGGCGGCAGGGTCGTGCGATTGAAGGAAGGCGACCCGGCACGCATGACTTCGTTCAGCAATGATCCCGCGCAAACCGCCCGGCGCTGGCTGGAAGCGGGCGCGCGTTGGCTGCATGTGGTCAACCTCGACGGCGCATTTGGCGAAGGCGATTCAAAAAATCGTTCTGCACTGCGCGCGATTTTGAATGCTACAAAAGAGTTTGGAGCGTATGTTCAATTCGGCGGCGGTCTGCGTTCGCTCTATGCGATTGAAAATACAATCCGACTGGGCATCAGCCGCGCGGTGCTTGGCACTCTTGCAGTGGAAAGGCCGGATATTGTTTCAGACGCGATCAAAGAATTTGGGACTGAAAAGATTGCGGTGGGGATCGACGCGCGCNNGCGAGGGTCTGGTGCGCGTGCGCGGCTGGAAGGATAATAGCGGAATCTCAGCCACAAATCTGGCGCTTCAAATGCGGACACTCGGCTTGCGCACCGTTATCTTTACCGATGTCAGCCGGGACGGTTTGGGCGGAGGATTGAATATCGCCGCGACACGCGCCCTGGCTGAGGTCAGCGGACTCGATGTGATCGCTTCGGGCGGCGTGCATACGATTGAGGATGTGATCGCTGCGCAGGACGCCGGGTTATCGGGTGTAATTATTGGGCGCGCGTTGTATGACGGAACGATTGATTTGAATGACGCGTTGAAATCTTTAAACACAACGGACACAAAGGTCACGAAGGAAAACTCATGAACACAAAGAACTTCATCCTTTGTGTATTTGGTGTCCTTCGTGTTTAAATGTTTTTACAGGAGAATTTATGTTAGCAAAGAGAATCATCCCCTGCCTCGATATCAAAGATGGACGCGTCGTCAAAGGCGTGAACTTTGTCAATTTGCGCGACGCCGGTAATCCCGTAGAACAGGCGCGGCTTTATGATGAACAAGGCGCGGACGAGTTGGTCTTCCTTGATATTTCCGCAACGAACGAGGCGCGCAAGACGACACTTGACCTGGTCGGGCGCGTGGCAGATACAGTCTTCATGCCATTAACAGTTGGCGGCGGAATCCGTGAAGTGGACGATATGCGGAACCTACTGTTAGCCGGTGCGGACAAAGTCAGCGTCAATTCAGCGGCGGTGAAGAAACCGGAGCTTTTATCGGAAGGCGCGGCGCGGTTCGGCGCGCAATGTATCGTGCTGGCGATTGACGCGCACCGGCGCGAGAACGGCTGGGAAGTCTATGTCAACGGAGGACGAATCCCAACTGGGATCGACGCGGTCGAATGGGCGATGCGCGGTGTGGAACTCGGCGCGGGCGAAATCCTACTGACCAGCATGGACGCGGATGGGACGCTGGCAGGCTATGACATCGAATTGACGCGCACGATTGCAGAAGCCGTCGCGGTACCGGTCATCGCTTCGGGCGGCGCGGGAAGCGTGTCCCATTTTGAAGAGGTTCTCATCGAAGGCAAAGCCGATGCCGCGCTGGCCGCATCTTTGTTCCATGACGGCAAATTGCGCATTCCTGAGTTGAAGCAAGAATTGATGAAACAGGGAGTGCCTGTGCGTCCAATCCTATTGGAGAAATAGTCAATGAAAATATCTGAGATCAAATTCAATGCAGAAGGATTGATTCCTGCCATTGTGCAAGACGCGGAGAACAATGAAGTATTGATGATGGCATATATGAATGAAGAGTCATTGAATCTCACTTTGGAAAAGGGTGAGACATATTTCTGGTCGCGCAGCCGCGGCGAACTTTGGCACAAAGGAGAGACGTCGGGCAACGTGCAACGTGTCGTCGAAGTCCGCGTGGATTGCGATGCAGACACCTTATTAATTCGAGTCCATCCCGCGGGGCCAGCCTGTCACACCGGGAATCAAACTTGTTTCTATCGAAACATAAACAAAAGTCCAATCGTCCCATCCTGATATACTTGGAAAAATTTTGTATGAAGGTTTCGTATGGATCTCTCTCAAACCATTCATTTGCTCGGCGACCTGCTCGGAGAAGTCATCTCCGAACTTGAATCGCCTGATATCTTCGAGGTCGAAGAATATATCCGTTTGCAAGCCAAGGCTCGGCGCGGAGGGGATGCGTCCGCCGCCGTGCAACTCCAGAAAAAAGTCTCGGAGTTTTTCACGGCAGAAGCGCGGGCGGTGGCATCGGCCTTTACCACCTATTTCGACCTCGTGAATCTAGCCGAAGAAAATCAACAGGTGCGCACGCTGCAACAGAGCGAAGACGCGCAATATCCCAAACCCATCAGTGAATCGATTGGCGAAGCGATTCATATTCTTAAGGAACAGGGGGTCACGCAGGAGCAAATGAACGAATTGCTTCAGCGCCTTTCGATTGAATTGGTTTTGACGGCGCATCCCACCGAGGCCCGCCGCCGCACGGTGCTTTCCAAGATCGAACATATCGGACGCGCCCTCCAGCAAATCAGCGAACAGGATTTTTCACAACGCCAGCGCGATGAGTTGATCCGCTCACTGCGCGCCGAGATCACTGCTTTGTGGCTTACCGACCGCGACCGCGCATCCAAGTTGACCGTTACCGATGAAGTTCGCACCGGCTTGTATTTCGTCGAAACCTATTTTTGGGATGCACTACCGCATATCTATGCCGATCTCGACAACGCACTGGCGCGCCAATACCCCGGCTTGCAAGTTCCTCCTCATTGGCTGAGTCTCGCCTCGTGGATTGGCGGCGATCGCGACGGAAACCCCAACGTCACCACCGAGATTACTGCCGAAACCCTGCGATTGCATCGCGGTTTGGCAATCGAAATCTACCGCCGCCGATTGCAGGACCTCTCGCGGCATCTCAGCGTCAGTTCCCAGCGGATTGCGCCTCCGCCCGAACTTCTCAAATGGATCGAAAAGCGGCATCCCTTCCCGGCACGCATCGCCTACATCGAAGAACGGTATGCCACAGAGCCATATCGTCTTGTTTTGTCGTTACTGACCAACGATCTCGCTGAGGCTTCGCGCGATGACATGAAATCGCATTTGCTCAGCCGCAAGCCGCACCGCGCCAAGATCTATTCCGGTGATATCGAACATATGCTTGAGATAATCTCCAAATCACTTCCACCCGCGCTGGCTGGGGACGAATTAAAAACCATCCGAAGGCAGATACAGGTCTTCGGTCTGTATGCGGCCCGGCTTGACATCCGCGAAGACTCCAGCCGAATCAATTCTGCATTGAGCGAGATTCTCCACACGCTGGGGATCGAATCCAATTTCGAGAATTTATCGGCTGACGAACGCACGCATCTTCTCATCCAACTGCTGGGTCAGCCCATCCCGGACCTTTCCCCACTTCCTGAAATGACCCGCGCCACTGCTGAAACGTGGTCGCTGTTCCAATTGATTGGGCGCACCTGTGATGTGTACGGACGAGAATTGCTCGGCCCAATTGTCATCTCGATGACCAATGCCGCGCCGGATGTGTTGACGGTGCTGCTGATGGCGCGCTGGGCAGGCTGTAACTACATTCCGCAAATTGCTCCGCTGTTCGAATCGGTGCAAGCCTTGAAAGACGCGTCGCACATTCTCGAAGAACTATTCGCTCTCGAGGTCTATTGCCAACATTTGCAGGAACACAACAATGAGCAGATGGTCATGATTGGCTACTCAGACAGTAACAAAGACGGCGGCTACCTGATGGCAAACTGGGCGCTCTATCAGGCGCAGGAGGAAATTTCGCGCGCGGCCCGCGAGCACAACGTTTCGTTAACCATCTTTCACGGCCGCGGCGGAACGATTGCACGCGGCGGCGGCCCCGCCAACCGCGCGATTCGCTCTCAGCCAGTGGAAAGTATCAACGGACGCTTTCGCCTTACCGAGCAGGGCGAGATCATTGCTTCGCGCTATTCCAATCCAACATTGGCGCATCGCCACCTCGAACAAATCGTCAATGCGATCCTGCTGGCTTCTTCTCCCAAAGCCACATCCAATGTATCGCAACGCTGGCGCATCGCCATGGATCAGATGTCTGCCAAAGCACAACATGCCTACCGAAGTCTGGTCTATGAAACGCCGGGCTTCATTGATTTCTGGCAGACCGTTACTCCCATTGACGAAATCAAACGCCTGCCAATCGGCTCGCGTCCGGCCTCGCGCGCCCGATCCAGCGAAGTCACACAAATCCGCGCCATTCCGTGGGTCTTCTCGTGGATGCAGAGCCGATTCAACTTACCGGGCTGGTATGGTTTGGGCAGCGGGATGTCATCGTTTGAAGATCATATGCTGCTGAAAGAAATGTATGCTGGCTGGCCATTCTTCCGCTCGTTGCTCGATAATACTGAAATGTCGCTTCTCAAAGCTGATATGGACATCGCGGCCCTGTACGTGGAACTGGCCCATGATCAGAATATCGCGAAACAACTCTTTGACCAGATCAATGCCGAGTACGAACGCACACGTTCCATCATCCTTACTGTTAGCGGGCACACCCACCTGCTTGAACAGGAGGAAGTGACGCGCAACTCTGTGCAAATGCGTAATCCGTACGTTGATCCGCTCAACTATATTCAGGTGGAAACTCTGCGCCGCCTGCGATCTCTCTCCGACCCTGAAGGTCCCGAAGCCGAAGCTTTGCGCGAAGTAATGGCGATCACCATTAACGGCATCGCAGCCGGGCTGCGGAATACAGGCTGACAAAATTTGACAACAGCCTCCACTATCCATATCCATAAGGAAGAAACTGAATGAGCATTCAATGGTTGTTTGACGTAATCGAAGATCGTAAAAAAAATCCAACAGAGAAATCATATACGTCCAGTCTCTTTGCAGAAGGCTTGCCAAGGATCGCACAAAAAGTTGGCGAAGAAGGCACGGAGGTTGTGGTCGCGGCGCTCGCGCAGAATGACCAGCGCCTCATCGAAGAAATTGCAGACCTCACCTTTCACACCCTAGTGCTTCTCTCTGCGCGCGGTCTAAGTCCCGCACACATCCTTGCTGAATTGGAAAAACGCCACAAATGACAAAGATTTTTTTGCTCGATGTTGACAGCGTGCTTGTTGAGCCCGGTGGTTATCGTGCCGCGCTGCGCGCCACCGTCAATCATTTTATTGAACCTCACTTTGACTTTTCGGAGGAAATACTGGCAGGTCTGGAATCGCGCGGGATTTCAAGTGAATGGGATATGTCTTCGCTTTTGCTTGCCTCCTACTGGACCGATATCCTGTCGCGCCAACCCATGCAGAATCTTCCCTCGGCTGTCTCCGCTGCCGCAGTGGAGATCAACCGTCAGCGCAAAGTGGACGCGCCGGCCCATCTACCCATTCCCGAATTTTCACTGGTAGCCGGTCAATATCCCGCGCAGGCCGCGTTTCATGCAGGATGTTTTGACATCATTCCATATGAACTGCGAAAAAATTTGTTGACCGAAACGCGCAATATCTATAAATCCTGCACCACGCGAAGTTTCCAGCATTTCACGCTGGGAAGCAAACGATTTACAGAGACTTACAATCTACCCGCAGAATTCAAAACAGAATCCTTTCTTCTTACGTACGACAAATCAAACATCAACAAGGAGATTCGTTCAAAGCTCATTCAACCTAATCATCATCTTGCCGCGTTCACATCGCGCCCCTCGGCTCTGCCGCGTGAAGTAAATGATCCGCGTTCGGGATACGCTCCCGAAGCCGAACTAGCCCTTGAACTCGTCGGGCTTCCAGATATTCCTTTGATCGCTTTCGGTAAACTCGAATATCTTGCATCCCTTCATGGCCTGGAACCTGCGTCGTTAGTAAAGCCGTCTCCATTCCATGCATTGGCCGCGACGTTTGCCGCATGGACAGGTAACGAATGGCTTTCCCTGCAGGCCGCAAATCATTGGCGCGAAACAGGGTCACTGAATGGAATGTTCCATCAGTTGCCCAAGACGTTTGAATTGATCGTTGTGGAAGACACAATGGGAGGCATTCAATCTGCCCGCTCGGCCGGCGAAATTTTGAAAAGAATCGGGTTCGGTGTGCATGTTTTTGCACTCGGGTTAACTGCTGGAAATTCAGGAAAGGTATCCGCTTTTGAGCAGGCGGGTGTGCAATATTTCGAGGATTGGAAATCTTTGATAAAAGGTACCGGCCTATAAAATAATACCTGCAAATTCAAGAGTAAATACTGGCCATTCAGTTTTAATTCATTTTTCTGCGTGCTATAATCATTCTATGACCGATCTCTTCGACCATGCCATGCAGGAACGCATGAAGACTGAAGCGCCACTCGCGGCGCGCATGAGGCCGCGCACGCTGGAGGAATTTGTCGGGCAGGAACATATCGTCGGCGAGGGCAAGCTTTTGCGACGCGCCATCGAAGCCGATAAACTTTTTTCATCCATCATTTTGTGGGGTCCCCCCGGCACCGGCAAGACCACATTGGCGCAAGTCATTGCAAATTCCACCAAGAGTCATTTTGTTACCATTTCCGCCATCCTCGCAGGCAAAGCTGAATTGCGTGAAGTTGTCGAAGCCGCGCTCGAACGCAGACGATTACACAATGAACGAACGATTCTTTTTGTAGATGAAGTTCATCGTTGGAACAAAGCCCAGCAGGATGCGCTTCTGCCTCACGTCGAGAATGGAACGGTTACACTGATCGGCGCAACGACTGAGAATCCATATTTCGAAGTGATCAGCGCGCTGATCTCACGCTCGCGCGTTTTTCAATTGCGAAATCTAAATCAAGATGAGACCGGCATCCTGATTGATCGCGCATTGGCGGATAAGGAGCGCGGCTACGGTGAGAAGCGCGTCATTCTCGACCCGGAGGCGCGTGCCCATTTAATTGAAGTTGCCGGCGGCGACGCGCGCAACGCGTTAAACGCGCTCGAACTCGCAGTCGAATCAACTCAGCCTGACAAAGATGGCATCATTCATATCACGCTGAATGTCGCGCAAGAATCGATCCAGCGCCGCGCCGTTTTATATGATAAAGACGGCGATGCGCATTACGATACCATTTCAGCATTCATCAAATCCGTCCGCGGCTCGGACCCCGACGCGGCGTTATATTGGCTGGCGAAAATGTTGTACGCTGGTGAAGACCCGCGTTTCATCATCCGACGATTAATCATTTTAGCAGGTGAAGATATCGGCCTTGCTGATCCAATGGGACTCGTCGTTGCGTCTTCCGCCGCGCAAGCCTTTGATTACATCGGTTTGCCTGAAGGTGTTTATCCCATCGTTGAAGCGACACTTTATCTTGCGACCGCCCCGAAGTCCAACAGCGCCGGCGCATACTTCAAAGCCATGCAACGCATCGAAGAGGAAGGACAAATCTCCGTGCCGCGCCATCTGATGGATGGCAACCGCGATGCCGAAGCGCTTGGACATGGCAAAGATTATGTCTATCCACACGAACACGAAGGACATTTTGTTCCGCAACAATACTTACCAAAGCGATTGCTTGGAACCTATTTCTATTCGCCATCACAAGAAGGCTATGAATCACAAGTCGCCGCACGCTTGGAAATGTGGCGTGAGGCGCAACGCAAAGCATTGGGAATTACAGAAGTTGAAAACGTTCCTGATTTAAGTGAGGAAACAATTCAAGAGATGAAACGGAAAATAAAATAGCCATGCCTTTACTGCTTCTCATCCGTCACGGCGAAAACGATTACACAAAAAAGCATAAACTTGCGGGACACTTGCCTAACGTCCATCTAAACGAACGCGGACAGAAACAAGCTCAGGAATTGGCAGACGCGCTAAAAGATGTTCCACTCAAAGCGATTTATTCAAGTCCGCTCGAGCGCGCCATGGAAACAGCCACTTCAATTGCAGAAACGCACGGCTTGAAAATTATCCAGGAAATCGGACTAATCGAAACCAACGTCGGCAAGTGGCAGGGGCGTTCGCTTGCCGCGCTTCGATTGACCAAACACTGGAAGGTTGTTCAGCACGCTCCATCCCGCGCACAATTTCCCGAAGGCGAAACGTTTTACGAATGCCAAACACGTGTTGTCAGCGCATTGGATAAAATCTGTGCCGCGCATAAACCCCGCGATATCATCGCCTGCGTCTTTCATGCCGACCCAATCAAACTGGCAGTGGCGTATTATCTCGGCTTGCCGCTCGACAATTTTCAAAGACTCGGATGCGATACTGCATCCATTTCGGCACTATATGTGGGCGAAATGGGTGCAAGCGTGATGAAGCTAAATCAACTTCCGCCCTTCGATTTTTTACCCAAGCAAAATAAAAAGAAATAATGGCAAAACTCAAACTAGATTTACACGACATCTACAACCGCGGCGACCAGATCGATGCGGAACTGAATCGCATTGTGGAAGAAGCGATTGAAAAGAAAATCGAGCTTGTGGAAATCATCCCGGGCAAAGGCAGTGGCCAACTCAAGAAAAAGGTTCTGCGATTCTTGAATCAGAGCCACATCAAGAAGCTATATCAGCGTGTGGAAAAGGATGATAAAAACTTCGGAAGGATATTCATTCACTTCAAGTTTTGAAAACAAGTAAAAAGGAGCGGACCGTTGGGCCGCTCCTTTGAGTGATAAACATCTTCCTATGCGTATCACCACAGGCAGATTTATACAGCATTTAGTCGGCTGTTCAACTTCTCATAAAGTTCCGATAAGCAGTCAGGTCAAAGTAAATGACAAGCTTGGCAAGTTTTCCGTTATCCACTTTCCAAACTTCAGCAACATCCTGGTTCATCATCGCACCTTTGGGATTTATATAGTCATAGCTGACAATTGCACACGCCTCGTCGCCTTCCACGATCATTTGTTTGACTTTTGCTTTCTCAATGCCCTTCAAAAAGGGAACAAAGGATTGAATGACTGCGGCCTTCCCATTTGCGTTCAGGGTTTTAGATGCGTCTAAAAAGACTGCATCGTCGCCATAAAGTGTCTGCCATACATCATTTTTTTGGTTAAGGCTATCGTAATATCTCTGTACAAGGTCCTGAGTTGACATACTTCAAATCTCCTTATCGGCTTATGCCGCGTGGTAATCCATCTTCATGTATTTATCGCCGCCTGCCAGTTCAGCTAACATTTGATTTAACCGTTTCTCGCGCGTTTCTTCTCGCTTTGCACGTGTGATCCAGCCTATGTAATCATTTTGCTGATAATCCGGTCGGGCGCGGTACGCATCCAGCAATCCGCGCCTCGTCAATGCACTTTCGAAAAATTCAGGCATGGTATAAATGGCACGCTTCAACGACATGGTGATCCTCCCGCTATGATTGATTCGGATTCAAGGCCGTGTAAAGCGCAATCTGATTACCGGTCGGGTCTTTGAACACGCCCCACCAACCGATATTGGGGATTTCTGTTTTCTCACGGACAATCGTCGCACCCAGCGATTTTGCCTTCTTCAAATCCGCTTCGATATCATCGCTGTTGATGTGGATTAAGATTTCGCCGGGCTTCGCGTCACTGAAGCCGCCGCCCGGATGTTCGTCGGCTTCCCAAGTGGTGTAATGCATATCGGGAAAATACTCAGTCTTCCAGCCGAAGAGTTCACCATAAAACTTGATGGACTCTTGGTGGTTGCGCGTCGGAATTTCAATATGGACAACATTTCTTTTCGTCATTTTAGTCTCCTNNCTATTCTAAAGTCGGTTATGAGCGTTGATTTTAGAACAAATTTTCTAATTCGTCAAGGTTTTTAAATCCCATGTTTAAATCCCATCAAACAAATCTTTTGTCACGCGGAAATTTCCATCGACCGGCGGATAAGCCCGCATGAAATTTTCGTATTCGCCCATCAGACGCGTGGCCACGCCCATCAGACCTCGGCGCATCTGGACTCCGCCTTGAGAGGCGTGACAAGCTCCGGCTTCGGCTTTGACTTGTGACACAGAACTGATGTTGACTTTTACATGGGTTGGAAAATCAAACTCTACCAACGCTTTGAGATCAATATCTTTATTGCGCCCGAACTTGCGCGGATCGACTCCGACGATGGGCATAAGACGCGTCACGAAGCGCAGGAAGCGGTGCGGGAAAACGTGAAAGTATAACGCCCGCGCTTTAAACGGCGATCCGCTTTCGGGATGGAAGGAAGCGTCATCTGATTTTTCAAAGGCAAGCGCTGTCGCTTGTTGAATGTGAATATGGTCAGGATGACGATATCCGCCAATCGGGTCGAACGTTAAAACAATATCCGGCTTGAGTTCGCGAATATATTTGACTACTTTTCCCGCGACTTCATCAATCGAATGATTGATCTGCGCGTCGGGATGTTTATTATCTTCCATGCCCGGCATCCCCGAATCGCGATAATCCAAAAAGAAAACATCCTTCAATCCCAAATGCTCCGCCGCGCATCGAAGTTCCGCCTCGCGCAGTTCGCCAATGCTTTTATAGTTTCGCATGTGCTCGGGATCTACTGTACCCACTTCGCCGCGCGTCGCGCAAACATAATATACATCACACCCGTTGCGCGCATAAAGGGCTAACGTGCCGCCCATTCCAAAAGATTCGTCGTCGGGATGCGCAAGAACAGAAAGAATTGTTTTAGTCATATCGCCTCGTTTATGGTTTGATAAGTATAACGCTAAAGCAGACGAGATGAAATTTGAAACCCTTACCACCCACACAAAGACAATTATTGGAGAAGATCGGCGCTGAAGAGGGCTTAATCAATAAAGGTTGTCACGATCATGGCAACCTTTTCCAATTCAATATAATCTATTTTTTTGCGACATGAATGGCGACCAGCGTCACATCGTCATCTTGTTTTGCGCCCTTTTGATAACTCATCAACGTATCGAATAATTTATCGCAGACTTGTTGAGCCGAAAGTCCAACAAGTCCGCTCAAGGTGGATTTGATGCGTTCGAGACCGAATGCTACACCCTTCGGGTCGCGGCAATCGGTCATGCCGTCAGTGAAAAGAACGAGCGTGCTTCCAGGTTCGAGGGTAACGGTGTGCTCATCGAGTGTGATCGAATCCCAAAGTCCGAGAGCCATTCCAGGCGCGTGTGAGACGCGCTCGACTTTTCCGTCTGGTGACAAAATCAATGGCGGTTCATGTCCGGCGCGTGCGTAAGCAAATTCGCCGGTCGCTGAATTCAAAATGCCATATAAAGCCGTGACAAATTGCGCCGACTTTTCCAAATGAGTGATGTGGCGATTGACCAAATCCAGCACCGCGCCGGGCGGCAGGCCGGCGTCCGCTTCGGCCATGATGAGCGCATGAGCGCGCGCCATGAAGATCGCAGATGGGATGCCTTTATCGGCCACATCACCAATCACAACACCAATCCGATCCGCGCCGTTTTCAAACACATCATAGAAGTCGCCGCCCACATGACGCGCCGGCAGGATACGCGCGCCAAAATCAAAGCCTTCAACCGATGGAAGTTGATTGGGCAGAATGCTCAATTGAATTTCCGCGGCCACTTGAAGCTCGCGTTCGAGGCGTTCCTTCTCGATCAGTTGCTCCTGCGCGGCTTTGAGTTCATCATATGCTTTTTGCAACTGGCGGTTCTTTTCGCTCAGATCGCGAAAGGAAGCTTCGTTTGTCGTACCGAGACGTTCGCTCAAAATCCGCACCATCGAATACGCCATCATGGGCCAGCGTTTGATGATCTCCCGAAACTTGTCATGGCTCATGACCCAGGTTCGTGTGCGCGTCTTTGCCCGGACGCTCGCGGTGCGCTTGCCCTCGGGCAGGATCAAACTCATCTCGCCGATGTATTCACCAGAACCGCAGGTTCGCAACAACAACTCATCCGACGTGTCCGCGCCCAAGACAACTTCCAGCGAGCCGTCCATCACAACATAAAGCTCGTCGCCCGCATCGCCTTCGCGAAAAATATACGCGCCCGCTTCATAAGCCTTGATGGGCAATTCATTCACCATCTCAAATAGTTCAGAAGATGGCACACCTTGGAAAAGCGGGATTTTTAGAAAGATGGATTCATCCATAAAATCAATTACCTCTCAAATCCACAACTTCCTTACCGGCCAGTTTATCTTGAATCCGTTGCACCACCACTTCCAAATGTTTGGGCTGGTGGACGAAATCCAAATCGTCCGTTTGGATGGTCAACACCGGGCAAAGGTCGAAAGCGGCCAGCCATTCGTTATAGAACGAATCAAGCAACGTCATGTAATCGGCAGTGATGCCGGTTTCCATATTGCGAGCGCGTTTACGAATCCGATTCATCAGCACCGATACCGGCGCTTTCAGATAGATCAACAAATCAGGGCGCGGCAAACTATTAATGACCAAATCAAAAAGACGCTGATAAGAAAGATAATCACGCTCAGCGAGATTCCCCATATGATGCAACGCACGTGAGAAGATGTAAAAATCCTCGTAAATGCTCCGGTCGAGGATGGCGGAACGCGCATCCTGCGCGGCTTCGAGATATTGTTCGGCGCGATGGCCGAGAAAGAAGACTTGCAGGTGAAAAGCCCAGGAGTGCATATCCGCATAAAAGTCGGAAAGATACGGATTATCCGCCACCGACTCATAGCCGGTGTGCCAACCCAAGCGCGCGCCAATCCGCTCCGTCAGCGAGGTCTTCCCCGCCCCAATATTCCCGGCCACCAGCACCAGATGCTTCGCCATGTTTCAAGTATAGCAGAAAAGAATCCATGAAACGCCGATACCTTCGGCCAAACTTTTAAATTCGGAGTACAATAGCGGCTTGCGTATTCAAGAAAGGATGAAAATGCAAAAGATAAAATCCATATTAATTCTTATGATGACCGCCCTGGCGCTGGCCGCCTGCGGAGGAAATCAGGCCGCGCTGACTCCAACCGTCAGCGTTGCCGATGTTCAAACCATGGCAGTGTCTACGTTTGCTTTCGGCCTGACTCAAACCGCTCAAGCTATGCCAACCGTTGCGCCGATTAATACACCAACGCCCGCCAATACCGCTGTTGTCTTCAACTCACTTTCGCCGCTCAACGCCAGCGGCACAGCAGAGACACCAGCGGCTGTATTAGGCAATCCAACCGCTTCATGTTATAGCTTGCATTTTATCAGCGATGTAACCGTACCGGACAATACACAAATGAAGCCGGGAGAAAAATTTACTAAAACATGGCTGGTGGAGAATAATGGCAGTTGTGCCTGGCAATCAGGATTCAAGTGGACGGTGGTTGGCGGCGACCCAATGGGAGGTTCCACAGTAACGCTCTCCGAGACAGTGAATCCCAGCGCTCAATATCAAATCTCTGTGCCTATGATTGCTCCAACCACTTCCGGCGCGGTAAAAGGAACATGGCGCATGTCTGATGCAAATGGAACAGCCTTTGGGGAATCCCCCTGGGTATTGATCGTTGTGGGATCAGCCAGCGGCACCGCAAGCGTTACATCTACTCCCACACCTTAAAATTTGAAGCGCTCAATGACGGAGGCGCGGTATGAACAAAAGAAATGTTCTAATCACCATCATCCTGATCGCGCTTGCAGTGATCATGGCGGTTCTTTTGCGCGGCTCCACTCAAACGTTTCAGAATCTGATTCCAAATTTCAGTGATGTTCAAACAGCGGCAGTGGCAACCTTCGCATCCAACCTGACCCAAACCGTGGCGGCGCACCCGACATCCACTCCAACCCTGACGCCCACTACCACGCCCACATTGACATTGATTGATATTAATGCTACGGAGGCTAGCGCAACACCGACTCCCGCGTGTTATCATTTGCGCTGGATCAAAGATGTGACGGTTAAAGACTTTACGCTCATGACGCCCGGCGAAACATTCACAAAAACGTGGCTGGTGTCGAACAGCGGCACTTGCGTGTGGAAGCCGGGGTTTCGATTCGCTTTCTATGGCGGCGACCCGATGGGAGGGTCGAATTACACGCTGGAGCAGCCTGTCAATCCCGGCGATCAAATTAATTTATCCATCTCAATGACCACGCCAAGCGGAACCGGTATCGTGATCAGCACATGGCGTATGTCCGACATAACCGGCTGGTTCTTCGGCGATGCGCTGACAGTAAAGATTGATCTTGGCGGCGAAACACCGACACCATAAACAAGGAGAAATAAATTATGGCAAGAAAGAATAGACGCAATGCAAAAGTCCAAAGCCCAAGCGGGTTGAGCAGTATTCAATGGGCAGGCATCACTGTGATCGTGGTCATCATTGCAGTTGCGGCTTGGTACTTCGTGACCAGCCAACAGCCAGCGCAAACATCCAGTGCGCAAACGTCCGCCGCGGTGGCGGCGCCGACCGCCAACAACCTGCAATGGTCCTCTCCGCCTCCGATGACGATTGAGACGACCAAGCAATATTTCGCCACCGTCAAAATGGCGAAGGGCGGCGAGTTCGTCATCCAGCTATATCCCGATAAAGCGCCGATCACGGTCAATAGTTTCGTCTTCCTGGCCCAACAGGGATTCTATAATGGCACGACGTTCCACCGCGTCATTGACGGCTTCATGGCGCAAGGCGGTGACCCGACCGGCACCGGCACTGGCGGACCCGGTTATCAATTCGTCAATGAAAAGAACGATCTCGCTTTTGACAAGCCCGGCGTGGTGGCAATGGCGAATTCGGGACCCAATACGAATGGAAGCCAGTTCTTTATCATGTTTGGGTCATATGGCCTATTGGAAAGCGATTACACCATCTTCGGACAAGTAATCAGCGGCATGGATGTGGTCAATGGCATCACCCGCCGCGACCCGCAAACCAATCCCACCTCCCCAGGCGACGCGATGGCAAGCGTGACAATCTCGACCAAGTAAAGCATAACATCCCCGACTTCCTTCGATATCGGGGATTATTTATTAATCAAATCACAACCAGCGGCACGTCATATTCGCAGAGTATGCTAAAAGATCGTTTCTTAAAGACTTTTTCAGACCCGGAAGTCACGGATTACACTGAGTTTCACAGAGAAACTCGTTGAAAGACTTTTCTTTTCCGCATTTTCTGTGAGACTTGTGCTGAGCGGGTCGAAGCATCCGCGTGCAAAAAGAAGGCTTCAGCAATTTATAAAACACTCTCTAATGGGAAGAAAAACAAGATGATCAGAATAATACGCACCAGCTCAGAAAATCCCGATTTTATTGAACTCGTCAAAAAGCTTGATCTCGACCTCGCTGAAAGAGATGGAAGCGAGCATGCCTTTTATGCTCAATACAACAAAATAGATAAAATCAAATATGCGGTGGTCGCGTACGAAGACGAGCGGCCGGTTGGATGCGGCGCGATCAGGGAATATGAACCCAACGTCATGGAAGTCAAACGAATGTACACTTCGCCGGAAAGCAGAGGACATGGGATTGCCACCCTGGTCTTAAACGAACTGGAAGACTGGGCGACTGAGTTATCTTATGAAAAGTGCATATTGGAAACCGGAAAGAAACAAACGGAGGCGATTAGACTTTACCAAAAGAACGGTTACAAACTCATTCCAAACTATGGACAATTNNCATGAAAATAAAATAAGAACTGATCGATCCAAGGCCGTCTAATCACCGAAATTAATTTAGGAATCAGACCGGCTATCCAATCACCAGTGACATGCCAGGAAGAAATTATGAAATTCGAAATAAACACAATTGGAATGATAGTTTCACCTTACAAAACTAAAGAAGAGTGTCCTATTCAAGGGATTGTAGTTCCTAAAGGGAAAGGTCGGGTTGAGATATTCCCCGAATATGAAGAAGCGCTGGAAACAATCGAAACCTTTTCACATATCATCCTTTTATATATCTTCGATAGAGCTGGAGAAATAAAATTATCCAGACCGACTTTTCTGGATGACTCATCTCATGGTGTCTTTGCCTCTCGTCACCCTTGCAGACCAAATGGGATTGGGATTTCCATCGTAAAACTTGAGAGAAGGACGAAGAATATTCTGGAGGTGAGCGAGGTGGATGTCCTCGATAACACACCTCTTATTGACATAAAACCATATATCCCCAGGTTCGATTACCGGGCAGAAGCCAATAATGGATGGGTAGAAACCAAAGATTTGCGAGAAAAACCCAAAAACAGAGAATAGCGAATGTGGCGGCTAACATCGACTCCAGTAGATAATGGCTATTCAATGCACAGGCTAGTGTGATGCATAATTTTGCCAGATTACGACATAACTCGTGAGCTTAAAGCATAATCCCACAAAATTATGGCACAAGTTCAAGGATAAACATCACCAGAGAACGAGGATATTTATATCTGGTGAGAGAGCGAAAAAAGCCGGATACTCAGGGAGACGCTCCGGTTGGCTTCATCAACGCAAAGACATGTCTCCACCCAAGTCCCGCTACAGCGCAAGCGGCAAGGTCACGAACAAGCTACAAAGAATGATGTCAAATCAAAACCCGTAGGGATCGAATCACAAGGCAAGCTTGCCATGAAAACTTTGATTATTGGCCTCGGTAACCCAATCCTCGGCGAGGATGGCGTTGGCTGGAAGGTAGCCAAACAGTTAAACAATATCATCGACCCGGACTCTTCCGTCGATATTGATTGCGCTTCATGCGGCGGCCTCAGCTTGATGGAGCGGATGCTGGGCTATCAGCGTGTGATCGTGATCGATTCGATGGAAACAGGCCGAAGCCCGGAAGGATGCGTTAAAGTATTTCCGCTTATCGCTTTGGAAAATCCATATGCGGGACATTCCGCATCTGCGGATGATGCGTCGTTGATGACGGCTTTACAGGCCGCTGAATCGATCGGTGCGGAGGTCCCTGCCCGGGTGGATGTGGTGACCATCGAGACCAAAAATGCGTATGGCTTCCCGGATAACCTTTCCCCCGAGATCGAAAAAGCTGTTCCTCTAGCCGCTAAAGAAGTGCTAAAATTGTTAGAGGATTGACACTTTAGCCATAGTGCATCCTCCTCAAGAGAGCCGGAACCGTTGGTTCCGGCTCTCGCATTTTCTTTGTATGCTTATCCTTCGCTCGTCATTAGGAACAAAGGCTTCATTTCGAAGTTTTCATAGATGGGGCGATAACGATCCGTGTCATAAAATTCTTTAACATTGACAACCTTCTTGGTTGCAGTAACCACATCCAGGGGCATGTTGTCGTACCGCCCGTTTTTCAAAACAACCAATCGCCCGTGTACGCCTTTTAGAACCAAATCGAGCGCCAGATTCCCAAACGCCATGGGCACGATGGAGTCAATGGCATCGGGATCTCCGCCACGCACCATGTAACCGAGTTTCTGATCCACCACATCTACGGTTTTGTTGCTATTGAATTTGGGTGAGGCTTCTTTAATCTTGGCTGCTACCACATCCCCAATTCCTCCCAGCTTGGCATGACCATAANNATGACAGAGCCTTCGAAAACCATCTGACCATCTTCAAACATCGCCCCTTCAGAGATTAATACAATGGAATAACGGCTGGGATTACTCATGCGATCTCTGCTTAGCAATTCGGTCAAATGTTCAATGTTGAAACGGAATTCAGGAATCAAACAACGATTGGCCGCGCCAGCCATCGTCGGAAGCATAGCCGTGAAACCCGCATAACGTCCAAAAACCTCCAGAACGAGGAAACGTTCGTGCGAACCGGCAATCGTCCGCAGGTTATTGGTCAACTCAATGGTGCGCGTGACGCAGGTACTAAAGCCAATGCAGTAATCCGTGCCGGGCACATCGTTATCCATCGTCTTCGGGATGGCAACAACCTTCACGCCTTCCCGGTAAAGACGCACGCCATAACTCAAGGTGTCATCTCCACCGATGGGGACCAAATAATCAACGCCGAGGAAATCGAGATTCTTTAGGACTTCCGGGGTCAGATCATTAATTTCATTATTGTACTTATCCCGCAAATATTCAGGAACAAATGCCTTCTTTACTTTACTGGGGTTCGTACGCGATGTATGCAGAAAAGTGCCGCCCGTGCGTCCCGCGCGGTTGACAATCTCCTCGGTCAGTTCCAGAAAATTGTTTGAATTATCCGCATCTTTTTCGCGGGCGATGTCCACCAACCCCCCCCACCCGCGGCGAAGACCAATCACGCGATATCCTTCACGCAGCGCGCGTATCGTAACTGCGCGAATGGCCGGATTGAGGCCGGGCACATCGCCCCCGCCAGTTAGAATGGCAATTACGCCTTTTTTCGTTACCATACTATCCTCCGATTTCAAGAATTTGTTTGATAGAAATTATACGCCTGTATTGCCTCAAGCGTCAGTCAAGGAAAGGCAACCATGGCAAAATGGTTTCCATTTATGAAATCAATCCCAACTGTTTGCCGACTTTTCGATAGGCTTCCAAGGCGCGGTCGATCTGTTCATCGGTATGACTCGCCATGTAACTCGTCCGCAAAAGTTCCTGGCCGGCCGGAACCGCCGGTGATAAAACAGGGTTAACAAATACACCCGCATCGAACAATGTCTTCCAGGTCAGAATGGTTCGCGGCGTATCACCGATGAAAATCGGAATGATCGGCGAGACAGAATGACCGATATTGAAACCCATCGCGCTCAGTTCCTTGCGGACGCGGTCTCCAATGGCATTGACCCGTTTACTGTGTTCGGGTTCCTCCCGCATGATCTTGAGCGCAGCCAATGCCGCCGCGGCGTTCGAGGCCGGGATGCTGGCGCTGAAGATCAACGAGCGGGCATGATGCTTGATGTAATGAATGACCGGTTGNNACCGCCGAGTGCTGCAAATGATTTGCTGAAAGTGGACATGATCAAATCCACTTTTTCAGTTAATCCAAAATGAGCCGCTGTGCCGCGTCCGCCGCCCATGACGCCCATGGAATGAGCATCATCCACCATGAAGCGCGCTCCATATTTTTTGCACAAAGCAACGATTTCCGGCAATGGAGCCAAATCGCCGCCCATGCTGAACAAGCCCGCCACCACAACGAGCTTGCCTTTATCGTCAGAGATGCTGGCTAGGACGCGCTTGAGGNNCTTGAAAGGACGCGCTCGAGGTCATCCATGTCATTATGTCGAAAACGACGTGTCTTACCCCAGCCTAGGCGGGCGCCATCTACAATACTGGCGTGGTCATCCTTATCAAGAATAACAATGTCATCGCGCGCAAGTAAGGCGCTGATTGTTCCTAGATTGGTCTGCATCCCGGTGGAAAAAACCAGGGCGGCTTCCTTGCCAAGCCATTCGGCGAGTTCATGCTCCAATCGCTCGTGCAGTTCAAGGGTCCCGTTGAGGAAGCGGGAACCGGTGCAGGATGTTCCAAAGCGATGAACCGCCTCAATCGCCGCCTGTTGCACGCGCGGATCGGTAGTCAAGCCGAGATAATTATTGGAACCACACATGATAAGACGATGTCCTTGAACGACGCATTCCGTGCCCTCGTTCTCCGTCATCGGGATGAAATACGGATAGACCCCGCTTCGTATGGCATCTTTCGCCTCGGTATAACCATAGCATTTTTCAAACAAGTCCATATGCCTCTCCCATTGATATGAATTTCATCGGCGCCTGAGCGCCAATGTTAGTATACCTTCATGATTGATAAGAAACCCCAGAGTCCGCATACGCCCAAGAAACGAGTCTACGCCGATGGTTTCTTTTTACGCGCATCCGCGAGCATGAAATCCATGATCGGATAAATTGCATTACCCATAAGAAACACCAATTTATAGTACAGGCTGGTTTCAAAATTAGGGAGGATGATATATTGACCGTGGCGCAATCCTTTTAGTGTAGCCTTTGCAACTACATCCGGGGAAATCACCTTGCTGCTGAAAGCGGCCAGCGTCTCATAGGGCTTGGTCCTATTTTCCCTGGTAAGCCCTGGCGTATCCGTGTCGGGCGGAAACACCACCGAGACGCGCAATCCCAACGGCTTCAGTTCGAGGCGTAGAGCGTCCGAGAATCCGCGAACTGCATATTTCGTGGGGACGTAATCCATATAGCCGAACGGCGCGAGGAAACCCGCCGCGGATGAAACATTGACGATGTGACCGCTGCCGCGCTTCAGCATATGAGGCAGTAATGCGATCGTCATATGGACGGTGCCAAAATAATTAATGTCCATTATTTTGTGGTACGTCTCTATGGGGATGTTTTGCACATAATCAGAATAGCTCTCGCCCGCGGCATTGATCAACAGATCGGGCACGCCCGCCTCACGGATTACATGATCCACCGCGGCCTGCACCTGGCCCACGTCGGCGACATCTGCGGAAAAGATTCCAACATTGCTATTCGGCGAAATGGCAAGCAGGTTCTTTTGCGCTTCAGCCAGCATCTCTTTCCGGCGCGAAACCAACCATACCCGCGCGCCTTCCTGGACGAACAATTTCGCCAAAGAGAAACCGATTCCGGTTGACCCGCCGGTAATCAAGACGACACGGTCCTTGTATGATTCTTGAGCCATCGTTTCTTCCTCCAGTTTTGAACTCTGAACTTATAACCCAATCATTTGTTATAAGTTTCCCTATTCCAGAAATTCGGAATATTATATCAAATTGCGCCGGTAAAAGATTAAGGAAATACCGTTTCGCAGGCCGCGATGATTTTGTTCCAAACCGCATTGATTTCGTTCTCAATCGTTTGAAACTACAATATTTTCATTTAACCTTCTCCTAACTCCGGTGTTGGCTCAGGCGCGATGTTGCGACGCGCATATAACCCCTCCGCCCAGAATAGAATCAAGCCGGCCCAAACCAACCCAAAGCCGATCAGGTCGTTATGGGTAAACGGCTCTTTATAAACCAATACGCCGAGCAGAAACTGCATGGTCGGGTTGATGTATTGCAGAATGCCGATCGTTGACAGCGGAACGCGCGGCAGAGCGGATGAGAACAGAAGCAGCGGCACAATCGTGACCAAACCCGCGCCAACCATCATCCCATCTTTGAATGAACCGCTATGTAGAAATGCACCTTGCCCGGTTGTTTCGCAAAAAATCAAATAAGCAACAGCAGGCAGGAACATCAGACCTGTTTCAAGAGTCAATCCATAAAGCGAATTGAGCGGCGCCGTTTTCTTGATCAGGCCATAAAGACCAAAAGAAAAAGCCAGCGTCAGTGCGATCCAGGGAAGCGAACCATAAGTCAAAGTTAGATAGATCACGCCGATAGCCGCCAGACCGATGGGAAGCCATTGAACAAAGCGAAGCCGTTCGCGAAAGAAAATAACGCCGAGCAGGACACTGAATAACGGGTTGATGTAATAGCCGAGGCTGGTCTCAACGACAAAGTTGTGATTGACCGCCCAAACATAAGTGAACCAATTGACGCTGATCAATACCGCCGCAATCAAATAAATGCGGATTGTCTTTTTATTGAAGGCGAGAGAACGAAAATTTTTCCATTGACGAGTCAATATCACAAAGAGAAGGAGTAGAATAAAAGACCAGCCAAAGCGATGACCAATCAATTGCAATGCGTCAATCGTTTCGAGTTGCTTCCAATAAATTGGGAAAAATCCCCACATCAAATATGCGACGATGGCGTAGAGAACGCCTTTTCTGTCCATGTGTCTC
The DNA here is from genome assembly GCA_003141915.1 of Anaerolineae bacterium. Classification (GTDB taxonomy): domain Bacteria; phylum Chloroflexota; class Anaerolineae; order Anaerolineales; family Villigracilaceae; genus Fen-1038. Next base: position 22,792 of record PLNY01000182.1, read on the forward strand.
CTGAGATTTGGTCAAGTATACCCCACCCTTCGTTTTTCAATCCCCCATCGCATATATTGATATCAAAACGATTCTATGGGTTGACGGCCTGCAAAACCAGCGTCAATCTCATGCCAAAATGCGATCTGGTCTTCGCCGTATTTCCAGCATAGATAAACTTCGTGTCCATTTCGAAGGGCAGGAAAATCAAGCAGACCGGTATTGATATCCTTGACTTGCGCGCCGGTATCCAGGATGCGATGCAATAACTTATCCAACCGATCAAAATCCTGAACCAGTTTGCTGAGTGTTGGATTGCCGCCATTCCCTGCCGACTTTTCAATAGCGGGCCAAGCTTCCGGCTGTTGCGCGATGATGTTATTGCGGATGGATTGAATTTCGTCCATCAGCGGACGAATGATGTCCAAAGTTTTATTGGCTTCTTCAAGAGTAAAATATCGGGACATGGATTAATGATACTATATCTTTGGATTCTCCTTAAAGAAAAAGACCTGACAAGTTTTGAAAAACCTGTCAGGTCTCATATTAAATCTTTGCGCTTCGTAATCTCAAACTATTGCTGACCACAAATACACTGCTGAAAGCCATCGCGCCTGCGGCGAGCATTGGATTCAAAAATCCCATGGCCGCGGCGGGAATCAGAATCACGTTGTAAAAAAACGCCCAGAACAAATTTTGTTTGATCGTGCCGAGCGTTTTACGCGAAAGCAATATTGCACGCGTCACGCCGCGTAGGTCACCGCTAATTAACGTAATCGGCGCGGCGGCCATGGCCACGTCTGTTCCTGTTCCAATCGCAATGCCGACGTCCGCTTGAGCCAGCGCGGGCGCATCATTGATGCCGTCACCGACCATCGCAATTACAAAGGGCGGATGACCATCCACCCCTACAGGTAAACCTTGTAACTTCTTAACTTCACTGGATTTTTCTTCCGGCAAAACTTCCGCCAAGACATCATCTACGCCAACCTGCTTTGCAATTGCTTCGGCAGTCTTGCGATTATCGCCGGTGATCATCGCGACCTTCAAACCCATTCGATGCAGTTCATCAATCGCGTCTTTTGAATTTTCCTTGAGCGTATCTGCCACCGCGATCACGCCCTCGACTTTGCCGTCAATCGCGACCAGCATCGCCGTCTTCGCTTCGGACTGCAAACGCGTCACTGCGGATTCGAATCCGTTCAATGAATACCCGCGCGACTCCATCATGCGGACATTGCCTACCACAACGCGCCTTCCCTCGACCTCAGCCTCGACGCCATAACCGGCTTCAGCTTTGAACGCTGATAATTCGCTCAACGTTAAGCCGCGGTTGGTCGCTTCCGCCCAAATCGCTTCACCTAACGGATGCTCAGAGCCGCGCTCGACACTTGCTGCTAACCGCAAAAGATCATTCTCAGTTAATGGAGAATGGTTAATGGATGACTCCATGATCCATGATCCATTAGCCAAAATGTCTGTCACCGCCAGTTGACCTTTTGTAATCGTTCCAGTCTTATCCAACACAACCACGTTAACTTTTCCCGCGCGTTCCAAGGCTTCGCTATTTCGAAAAAGGATCCCAATCTCCGCGCCTTTGCCAGTTCCAACCATGACAGCGGTCGGCGTGGCGAGTCCCATCGCGCATGGACAAGCAATCACCAGCACTGCAACCATATCAATCAATGCGGTGGTGAAGTTATGTCCGCCCAGATTCGATGGAACAACAAAATACCAAACTGCAAACGTAATCAAAGCCGCGACAATGACAGCTGGCACAAAGATTTCTGAGACTTGATCTGCCAATTTTTGGATCGGCGCTTTGCTGCCTTGCGCATCTTCGACCAACTTGATAATTTGTGCGAGAGCAGTTTCTTTTCCAACTTTAGTCGCTTCAAATCTTAGTAAACCAAGTTTATTTAAGGTTGCGCCGATAACCGCATCGCCAGATTTCTTTTCAACCGGCAACGACTCGCCGGTCAACATGGATTCGTCAACCGATGACCGTCCTTCAGTCACAACGCCGTCTACCGGAATCTTTTCGCCGGGTTTAACGAGAACGATGTCGCCGACGCGAACTTCGTCCACTGGCACATCCGCCTCTTGTCCCGCGCGAACGACATGCGCGGTCTTGATTCGCAAACTCATCAACTTCTTGATCGCGTCTGACGTTCGACCTTTCGCGCGCGCTTCCAAAAATTTTCCGATGCGAATCAACGTGATGATCATCGCCGATGTTTCAAAATAAACATGACCGCTTACCAAACCGAACATGATCGCAAGCGAATAAACATACGCAACGGATGAACCCATCGCAATCAATACATCCATGTTGGATGATCCGCTGCGCAACGCTTTGAACGCGCCAATGTAATATTGCCAGCCCACATAAAATTGAACCGGCGTGGCGAGTGCGAACATCAGCCACAAAGCCCAACTTGATTCCATCCACGCCATCGGTAATAGACCAAAGTCCATGCCCATGGAAAACAGGAACAACGGAATGGTGAAGATCAAACCAATAATGAGCAGACGGCGCTGTTTATTGATCTCGTGCTGACGCGCTTTCGCTTCGGCATCTTCTGCTT
>PLNY01000425.1 GCA_003141915.1 Anaerolineae bacterium
TTCCCATCGAGAGCGCAAACAATGGAACGGTGAAGATCAAACCAATGATGAGCAAACGGCGTTGGGTGTTGATCTCGTGCTGACGCGCTTTCGCTTCTGCGTCTTCTGATTCGCCGCCGAGTTCCAACGCTTCAAACCCCGACTTTGAAACGGCTTGCCTTATTTCGGTTTGACTCACGACCGTCGGTACATACTTGACGCGTGCGCGTTCGGTTGTGATGCTGACTTGCGCTTCGATCACGCCCTCGATTTTTTGCAACGCCTTTTCGAGTCGATGCGCGTCGTTATCATCCGCGAGGCGTTTGATGATGAGGTCCGCTTCACCGGTTGCGATCCCATATCCCGCGCGTTGGACGCGCGCGATCATCGCATCGAGCGTCGCGGCTGACGGATCGAACTGAACGACCGCGCGCTCCGATGACAAATTTACTACCGCGCTTTGCACGCCATTGACTTTTTTCAAATTGCGTTCGATGGTTGAGACGCAATTGGCACAATACATGCCGGTAATGGGTAACGTTAATTGTTTTGTTTCGGGCATGGATGCTCATGTAGATGTCATTGCGAGGGCGAAGCCCGTGGCAATCTCATCCAATCAATATTTGAATATTATGGGAGATTGCCACGTCGCCGCGATGCGGCTCCTCGCAACACTTGCACCTGGCGCAAGTGCAGGTGTGACATCATTGATTACGCGGCAACAGGATAATTGATCTCAGCCAGCAATGCCTTGATCTTTTCTTCGCTGGCAGGCGCATCAAATGAAATCTGAACTTTCTTGGTATCAAGATCAGCCTTCACAGATTGGACTCCCTGCAATTCACCGACTTCCATTTCAACAGTGTGAATGCAGTGTTCGCAATCAATGGCGGGTACTAGATAAGTTACAGTGGTCATGTTTTTCTCCTTTGAATTTTATGTAGGTGATCTCGAATCAGACGAGAACAACCCTCACCCTACTCGGCCATCAAACTATCAAACTTTATTTGCCGTATCGAACACTTCCGTGATCTCTTTCAAAACGCGCTCGCGTTCCTTCTTGTCGCTTCCCCGAACGGCTGTGATGACGCACGAATTCAGATGGTTCTCCAAAATCTGCGAACTGACTTTGTTCAACGCGGCTTCCACCGCTTGAATTTGGCGGATCACGTCGATGCAATACGCGTCTTCTTCCACCATGCGAATCACGCCGCGCAGGTGGCCCTCGATGGTTTTCAAACGCCGAAGAGAAGTTACATCGTTTTTCATAGCGCCTCATTTCAATAGACTATGATTTATCATTCATTCTTACCCCCCCCCAGGGGGATAGGGTTTTCATATCATATCAGTCGGAAAACTTTCCGTCAAGGAGGATTGTCATTATTTACCCGGCGTAAAATCCAATAGAAAGATCGCCGGATTCCGCCGCCAGCGGGTTCCCCGCCTTCGGTCTTATTTCCTTTGTTTAGAACAATGCGGGAAACAAAACAAAAATGTCCTTTGCATTGTATAATTAAACCATGTCGCCGATCATCCGCTCATGGCGAGTCTTCGCGAAAGGCATCGCCATATTCCTCATCTTTGAATGCGCTTTTTACGCGCTCCATCCAACTTTTCAATGGCTGAATGTTTACAACTCTCCGGCTTTGAAGCGCCAGCGTCTTCCGATCAGCACCGTCGCGCCGGAAGATAGTGCGCTGGATGTGAGCAACCTCGATGCCATGTTCGCCTCGCATATTGTGTCCGAGCCGAAGGCGCCGAATGAATACCGCGTCTTGGTTCTCGGCGATTCCGCAGTGTGGGGAGTTGGCCTCACGCCGGAGCAAACGCTTCCGGGTCAGATGGACGCGCTGGGATTGAAATGCGGAAACAAAAATGTCCGTGTATATAATTTGAGCTTTCCGGTTTCTTCAGCAAGCAAGGATTTGATGCTCCTTGACACCGCCATGAAATACAAACCTGATGGGATCGTCTGGTTGATCACGTGGTACACGTTGATGCCAAAGACTCGCACCGATCATCCATTGATTGCGCAGAACCCGGATGAATTCCATAAACTGGCTCATCGGTTTAATTTTCTGCCAAAGAACTATAATAGTCCAAGTTGGATCACCCAGATCACCGACCAGAACCGATCGTTATTTCGCGTTCTGCGCTATCAACTTTACAGCCTAGTCAATCTTGCAACCGGCCTCGACCAGATTCCGGGCCCGCCCGAAGAACTGCCAACTCAACTGAACGCCGATCCAACCTTTGAAGGCATGAAGCCGCCCAAACTTTACGCTCCGCTTGTTTCACTGGATCAGGTCAAAGACTTCTATCAACTGGCCGGAAATATACCTGTCCTGCTGGTCAACGAACCTACGCTGGTGCTTAGCGGCGTTCCCAATAGTGACATTCGCTATAACGATTATTATCCGCGCTGGGTGTATGATCAGTATCGTCAATATGTCAGCGCAGCCGCCGCCCAAAATCATTGGGATTATCTTGATCTATGGAATGTTTTCCCGCCCAGCTATTTTACGGATACGCCGTTGCACCTGAATCCGCAAGGCGAAACGGAACTTGCCAAGATGATCGCGCCAGCTGTCGTCAAAGGATGTCCATGAAACGCTATCTCATTTGCATCGTTCTTCCATTTTTCCTTTTTGCAGCCTGCGCGCCGAAGCCCAATCCCGACGCGCAAATTCAATTGGCCGTCGCACAAACCGTCGCTGCCATCCCAACATACACGCCTTATCCAACTCTGCGGCTTCCTCCAATTCCTCCCACCGCAACACCGATGAATCTAAGCGGTTTATTTTGTGAATATCAATTCTGCATCGGTCACCCCGTTTCGATAGCGTTCTTCGATCTCGACGCCCAGCAAAATCCGCAAGCGCCCAGCAGTATCTCGCAAGGGAAATTAGTCGCATATGATCCAACCTTAGTCATCCTGGTCATTTGGCTGGACGCGACCGGCGCCAGCGACGCCTCGTTCATGCTTGACACCATCATGGACAGCAAGGTCGACTCTCGAAGCGGGGATTTGAAGGCATTTCAACTTGGCAATCTAAATGTGGATTATGTTCCGATCACATCCACCGCGACCTCCTCCCTGCCCTATGGCGGCGCGGCGGCCTGGATGTGCGGTAGTCGCGCCTTTGCCTGGAAAGCCTACACACCCCAAGCTGACCTCGCTGCGAACCTGCTCAACGAAGCCTTGAAAAAATTCAACTGCACTCCGTAATGATTGACAAAGCTGGACATGCCCGACGAAGAATCCTTTTAATCACGGCTTCTTCTCCCGCAATCCAAAAAGTGCGGCGGGCGCGCGTGCTGAACTTTCAGCAGATCACGATGCCCTATCTGGCTTCTTTCGTGCCATCCAATTGGGATGTGATTCATGTTGATGAAGCGATCACGCCTGTTGATGTTACGCTGCAAGTTGATCTGGTTGCCACCACTTTTCACACGCCGAGCGCGCCCCACGTTTATGAACTCGCTGGACAGTTTCGACAACGGGGAATTCCTGTAGCGCTCGGCGGGCCGCACGTCACGTTACTTCCCGATGAAGCACAAGCTCATGCAGACGTAGTCTTTGTGGGAGAAGCGGAGCTAAGCTGGCCGCGGTTCTTGCGGGACTTTGAAACGGGGCAGTATGCTCACCGATATACTTCAGATATCCCACCCACGCTGGAAGATGCGCCGATGGCGCGCAAGGATTTGTATCATCGCCGTGATTACACGGCAGGCCGCCTATTCGCCACGCGAGGCTGTGTCTACGGATGCGATTTCTGCGCGCTGGCAGTCATGTATCAGCGCAAAGTCCGCAAACGGCCGGTGGCCTGCGTTGCGGCGGAGTATGCTTCGTTTCCGGGGAAGGTGATCATCTTTTGGGATGATAATTTGGCAAATGACCGGGAATACGCAAAAGAATTATTTCGAGCCATTGCGCCGCATAAGAAATGGTGGAGCAGTCAGGCCAGTATTCAGGCGGGAGAAGATGAGGAGTTTTTGGAATTGGCGGCGCGCAGCGGATGCAAGCAATTATTCATCGGTTTGGAATCCATTTCCCAGTCCAGCATGAACGAAGTTCACAAAGGATTCAATCGCGTGGAAAGCTACGCGCGCATCATCGAACGTATCCATGCTCATGGGATCGCGGTGCAGGCCGGAATTGTATTCGGGTTTGACAACGACACGGATGCGATCTTCGACGAGACGCTTGATTTTCTGGAAGCTGCGGGAGTTCAAAACGCAACGTTCAACATCCTGACGCCGTATCCCGGAACAAAGCTATTTCAGCGCCTCGAGGCGGAGGGACGAATCTTGACGCGTGACTGGAACAAATACAATGGCCGCGAAGACGTGGTCTTTCAGCCTCGAAACATGAGCCCCGATACTTTGCTGGAAGGCTATCGGCGTGCCAACCGACGCTTCTATTCCGCTGAAAGCATTACCCGGCGATTATCCCGTTCGCCCGTCGGCTTATGGTGGACTCTGCCGATAAATATCGCCTACACGTTGGCGTTTCAACATTATCATAAATAATGCAGAACTGGCAAAAAGCCTAATCAAGGAGGCGTTATAAAAGTTTAGACGCAATTATCCTTGCGAAGATTTGGAACCTTCGCAAGGATCCGCTCAAAACATGACAAATTACACTACACTAACTGGATGAATTCTGCTATCCTATAGACAACCTTCCGCAGGGGGAGCCAGAATTTCCCCAAAAAGAAGAAAATCGCACAATTCAACACACGCCTGCCCGCATCGCCGGTCTCACCGCCGAGGCGCACCACCCTGTTCCTTTCCAATCAGTTCACGTTAGCTGCTAAGCAGTACTTATTAGTCGCTAATAGGTTCACGTTAGCTGCTAAGTAGTACTTGTTAGTCGCTAACAGGTTCATGTTAGTCGCTAAGTAGTTCTCGTTAGTCACTAATAGGTTCATGTTAGCTGCTAAGTAGTTCTTGTTAGTTGCTAACAGGTTGACGTTAGCTGCTAAGTAGTACCCGTTAGTCGCTAATAGGTTCACGTTGGCGACGAAGCACTTCTGGTTTCGGAGAAACGGCGCCGTTCGGCGCCGCAAAAATAATCAAAAGGAGAGTGTAAAATGGCTAGAACCAAGAAAATATCCACCGTACTTGAGAGCGCACAGACAAGGCTGGCCGCCCTCAGCTCCATCGACCCGAAGCTGAGCCTCGGCACGGGCCTCGGCATCAGCGATTACGATGCCAAGATCACTTCCACCCGCCAGTGCCTCGACACCTACAACACCCTGCTCTCGCAGGTGGACGGAGCATATAACGATTTCCTCGCCGAGGAAGCGAGCCTGCGCGACCTGAGCGAGCGCATGTTGGCGGGCGTGGGTGCGGTCTACGGCAAGGACAGCGACCAGTACGAGATGGCAGGCGGGGCGCGCAAATCGGAGATCAAACGCGCGCCGCGCAAGAAGGCCGCGGCATAGAAGTTCTTTCAAAACTCGGAGGCCCGGTGCTTCGCCGGGTCTCTGAGGACGGGGGTATACTCTGCGGGGATTAATCTTTTGCCGCATAACGTCCGAAAGACTTTAGGACATTAGACGGCACGTCTAAAGGCAGTTATACCGTCCGCATAACCCTAGTTGGGCAGCAGAAAGAAGCCCAAGAAACAGCTTGCTCTAAATCCGAATAGCGTACTGAAGCCTTTAATTCATTCGTCGGCAATGAAGGGAGACGAAAGAAAATGAAAAAAAAATTAGCGAATAGTGTTGAGGCATATATAACGAATTGCCCAAATGAAGTACAAGATGAGTTGAGGAAGATTAGATCTGCGATACAGGTTGTGGCGCCTGATGCCATTGAACGCACTGATTATTTTAATATTCCTGGATATTCATATGAGGGCTATGATTATGACGGAATGTTTGCATGGTTCAGTTACAAGAAACCAAACGTACGGTTACATGTTCGCCCTCCA
>PLNY01000150.1 GCA_003141915.1 Anaerolineae bacterium
GAAAACCTGGTGCGGGAGGAAAAGGGTCTTCGCGCGGACAGGGAACAGTTGGCCGGGAAAATGGCGGCCATTGAAAATCTCCAGGCCCAGGCGCTTGAACTGGCGGCCCAGCGCCGGGCGCAACTGGCCCAGGCCTCCAAAATGGGCGAGAACGAAGTCCGCGCCGCGTTTTTGAAGGAAGTGGAACAGGAAAGCTCGGGCGACGCGGTGAAGCTGTCGCAACATATTTTGGAGGACGCCAAAGCGAAGGCGGAAGAAAACNNGGCGACGAGATGAAGGGCCGGATCATCGGCCGCGAAGGCCGCAACATTCGCGCTTTCGAAGCCGCGACCGGCGTGACGGTGCTGATTGATGACACGCCCGGCGCGGTCGTCCTGTCGGGTTTTGATCCCGTGCGCCGCGAAATCGCCCGCGAGGCCATGGAACGGCTGATCCTGGACGGCCGCATCCATCCCGCGCACATCGAAAAGATTCTGGAAGAAGAGGCGAAGGCCATTGAGAAGATCATCAATGAAGCAGGCGAGCAAGCCGCGTTCGATGCGGGCATCGCGGGTTTGCATCCGGAAGTGTTGCGCATGATGGGCCGCTTGAAATTCCGCACCTCGTACGGACAAAATCAATTGGCGCACGCGGTCGAAGTCTCAAAACTTTCCGGTATTCTCGCGGCGGAGATCGGCGCCAGGACTGAACTATCTAAAGCTGGCGGATTCCTGCACGACATCGGCAAAGCGATGGATCACAATCAGGAAGGCACACATGCCAAATTGGGCGCGGAATACTGCCGACGGTATGGCGTCAACTCGATTGTGGTCAACGCAATTGAATCGCATCATCATGAAGTGGATCAATTAACCATCGAGGCAGTCATCGCCGAAGCTGCCGATGCCATCTCCGGTGCGAGGCCAGGCGCGCGCCGCGAAGATTTGGAAGCCTACATCAAACGCATCCGCACGCTGGAAGAGCTTTCTCAATCGTTCGAGGGCGTACAACAAGCGTTCGCGATCCAGGCCGGACGCGAAGTGCGCGTCATCGTCAAACCGGAAAACATTGACGACTTGGCCTCGGCGCGGCTGGCGCGTGATATTGCCAAGAAGATCGAAGAGACGATGCAATATCCAGGTCAGATCAAAGTGACGGTGATACGAGAGACGAGAGCAACGGAGTTTGCGAAGTAGTAAAATCCCACAGAATCATAAAGCAGGATACAACGAATAACGTTGTATCCTGCTTTTATTTTTCAGCGCTCAATCTCTTTTTATATTGCGTCCCCAGAAAACGGGCGTGACCAGCACCAAAATAATTCCGAGCAAAATCGCAGTAATCAATACCGCATGCGGCGCGCCGTTGATTCCGCCTAGCGATTGCGCCACTGCTCCGCTTCCCAACGCGCCGAGCGACGGCAAGCCGATCAACGTCACGGTATAGTAACTCATCACGCGGCCGCGCATTTCGTTCGGTATCATCACTTGGATGAAGGTCGCAATAATGGTAGCAAAAACGGTGGATGTAACTCCAACAATGAACAGCAGAAATACGCCGAGCCAAAGCGATGGACTCAGAGCGAATCCAATCAGGGAAAAACTAAACAGGAGTCCGTTGACAAGCATCACTACGCCGTGACGCGATATGTGCCGGATGGACGCCAACCCAAAGGCACCAACCAGTGCTCCTCCGCCCGCGGACGCAAGCAGTAATCCGTAGCCTTGCGCGCCCGCGTTCCATACATCGCTGAATGCCGGCAGAAGAGTTTGATACGAACGTCCAAATAAGGAACCGATCCCGGAAAGCACGAGCAATGCCATGATCAGACGGTTGCTCCATGCATAGGTCAATCCATTCCAGAAGGAATGATGCAATGGATGTTGAAATCCTCCACTATGCGTGCGAACATCACGCATGGCGGCCAGCGCAAAGATCACAGCCAGAAAGCTGACGCCGTTGATAAAGAAAAGAGTCCCGGCGCCAAATGGAGCCAACATTACTCCAGCCAAAGCCGGACCGACTAANNTCGAGCGGGATTATCGAACGCAAGCATCGCCGCGCTGATAAAGGATACCGCCAAAATATGCCAGACTTGAATCGTTCCGAACCACGTTAACGCCGCCAACACAAACGCGCCAAGCATCTGCATGGATTGCGTAACATATAAAAGCTTGATTCGATTCACGCGATCCACCACCGCGCCTGCCAGCGGCGGCAGAATGATCATCGGCAGGGCAAAGCTCAAGCCAAGCAGCCCGAGCCATAGCGGCGAATTGGTCAATTGCAAAACCAGCCAACCGTTGGCAACGTTTTGCATCCACGTGCCCATATTTGAAACAATCAATCCCGACCAGATTAATTTAAAATTTCGATAACCCAGCGCCGCGAAACGCGTCGAAGTTGGTGCAACTTTTTCCATTATTTAATATTTATCCTAAAGCTGAATTTCCGACAAACGGATTAAATTTCTTTTCCTCGCCGACCGTCGTCTCGGTTCCATGGCCGGGAAGCAAACGCGTTTCATCCGGCAATGTAAACACTTGAGTTTTGATGCTGTCAACCAGCGTATCCCAATCGCCGCCGGGTAAATCGGTACGGCCTACGTGGTCGTGAAAGATCAAATCACCACAGAAGCAAACTTTGGAGGATGCAACATAAAAGATACAATGACCGGTGGTATGTCCGGGCGTGAAGCGGACTTCAAATTCGACACTGCCTAATTTTAGAATCTGTCCCTGATACAAATCAATCGTCGGTTCGGGACCGGGATCAATGTTGAATCCAAACAATGGGCCACCGCCCGATGCGCGCCACAAGACGTGATCATTCGGATGAAGCGCTACCAGCGGCAACGGATTCAATCCATCGGCAATCGCGCCCGCGCCGCCGATATGATCGAAGTGCGCATGTGTGTACCAAAGATGCGCGATACGCCAGCCGCGCTTTTGCGCTTCAGCGAGAATTATGTGACCATCCCACGCCGGGTCAATCACCGCCGCGTCGCGGGTTTCGGAATCAGCAACAAGATAAGCATTAGTTTGAACGGGACCGAGGGTGAAAGATACAATTTCCAACATAACTAATTTTGCAAGCTCACTATAAAAGATTTCACCACAAAGACACAGAGAGCACAAAGCTTTTTATTGGTGAGCACAAAGAATCTCTGCCTGCACTGTGCCGCAGGCACACGTGTGTCCTTGGTGCCTTTGTGGCGAGGCTAATTCATTGTTATCCATTATAAGTCCGGAGCGAGCTCGATATGATCCGGGGAAAGTTTTTTCGAGCGCGGAATGAAGATCAGGCTGAGGATGATTCCGATGCCAATCAAAACGAGTCCAACCGGATACATCAACACCGGATCGAGCTGATAAAGATATCCCGCGAGCGGCGGCGCAAGCAATACCGTCGAAGAACCGACCATTTCAGTGATACCATACGCAAGCCCCATTTGCGATTCGTGGACAAAAGGACGAACCTGCGCTACGCCCAATGCTCGCAAAGCGCGAAAGCCGCCGAGAAGAAAATATCCTAGCGCGAACCAGCCAAAACCCGAACCACGCCAGAGCAACACAGCAAATAAAGATACGCTGATCTGACCCAACACGAATCCGGTGCGCGCTTCAAACTGGCCGAACAATAAATTGAGCACGGCTGTGCCGAGGCCGCCAATCGAAAATAATTCGCCAATTGCTTCCAGGGACAGACTGCGTTGGTTTAGAAGAAAATTCGGAGTCAACGGTTGAGGCAAATAGGTTGCAAAGGCTACCACGAAAAGAATGGACAGGAAACTTAAATAGCGTCCATTGGTCAGCAGACTGGTAGGCGGGTCTTGAGGGTCACGATGATCACGCGGCTGTGACGCAATGAAAAAAAGCACGACCGTGGACAAGATAAAAATTCCGGTGGAGATAAAGTACACCTTCCGCAA
>PLNY01000261.1 GCA_003141915.1 Anaerolineae bacterium
CTCTCTTTGATGTCATTGCAAAGGGCGATTTTGCCTGAAGCAATCTCCACGATGTTGAAAGAGATAGCTTCGTCGGCTTGCGTCTTCTCGCAATGACGTGCATATTCAAGTTTACGATGAGATGCGTCTTTTGACAATTTCATTTGAGTTGACGGTTTTGTTGGGTGATCCACGTCTCCAGCACGTCGCCGACCATTTGCAGGCTCTTGGACGAAATCTTATCGGGCGTATCGGCTGTTGTGAGCCAATATTTGTAGTCAATGTCAATGATGTCCACAGACGGAATACCGGCTTGAATGAAAGGAATGTGATCGTCCAGGATGTTATATTTGACGTATGGAATAAAAGAATCCTTGTATCCTAATTTTGCGGCGGTGTTCCAGATGGATGAACGCAGAGCTACATCCGAGTTCCCGTCCATGTAAAATGTTGGATCTTCTCCGCCGACCATATCCACGAGCAACATGTCTTGTGGTTTGACCGTCATCGCCGCGACAAAGGCTTTGGAGCCAAGCGTCCAATCCCAGCCGGGGAGCTTGCCGTTATCTTCTGCATCGAAAAAAACCAGCCAGACGGTCGGCGCGTTTGCTGGAAGCGTGCGCGCCAGTTCCAACAAGACAGCCACACCCGAAGCGCCATTGTCTGCGCCCGGCGTGGGCTGGGTTTGCTTTGTGATATCGGGATCGCGGTCGGCATAGATACGAGAATCGTAATGAGCGCCGAGAATATATTGCGGCGGGTCATTGGTTCGAAATGCGATTAGATTTTGGATCGGATGTCCCATTTCTTCAGCTTGCTGGATTTGGACTTGCCAGCCCGCTGATTCGAGTTCGCTTCGCATCCATTCCAACTCTTTAGCGTGCGCGTCCGACCCGGGAATGCGCGGCCCGAACGCGACTTGAGTTTGCACATCCGCTAAAGCGCGGACTCCATCGAATTTAGCAGAAGCCGTCTGCTGTCCGAGAAGGAACGCTCGAACATACCAGGCCAGCATCAATGCCAGCAAGATTCCAATCGCGATTAGATAAATGGTAACGCTTCGTTTATTCATGTTGTAAAAATTTTTCAAGGTCAATGATGGCGCGGTCCGCATAGGCTTTGGCGCGCTCGCGCTTACCAAGATGGTCCGCATTTTCGATGGGAGGCAGAATTCCAAAATTAGCTTTCATTGGTTGGAAATCTTTTAAGCTTGCATGGGTCACATNNCTAATGGCACAACGCGCCGAGCATGGTCGTTTGTGGAGGGTCGAAAGGTTTTTGGTTTTTATGCAAGCGCGCCGCGTTGACACCGGCTAGTAAACCAGTGGCGATGTTGCCCATGTAACCTTCGACACCGATTATCTGGCCCGCAAAGAAAAGATCATCGCGATTATGGAATTGAAGCGTGGGCTTCAAAAGTTTGGGCGAAGCAATAAATGTGTTGCGGTGCATTTGGCCGTAGCGGATGAACTCGGCATTCTCAAGCCCGGGAATGAGCCGCAGGACGCGCTTTTGTTCAGGATATTTAAGGTTGGTTTGAAAGCCAACCAAATTATAAAGATTGCCTGCGAGATTATCCTGCCGTAATTGGACCACGGCATAAGGCCGTTTGCCTGTGCGCGGGTCAATCAGCCCGACCGGCCGCATGGGACCGAAAGCCAGCGAGTCCTTTCCGCGCTCAGCCATGATCTCTATCGGCAAACAACCTTCAAAAAAACGTCCTGCCATTACGCCGTTGCGAATGGAATCTTCAAATGAACGCAATTCGATTCGTTCAGCTTGAAGCAATGCTTCAATAAAATTGTGGTATTCGATTTTTGTAAATGGGCAATTGATGTAATCGCCTTCGTTTTCATCTCCTCGTCCATAGCGCGAGGCGCGGAAGGCAATATTCATATTGATTGTTTCAACAGAGATAATCGGCGCGATGGCATCGAAGAAAAATAGATGTTCTTCGCCGCTGAGTTCAGTGATCTTTTGCGAAAGCGCAGGTGAAGTCAATGGGCCGGAAGCGAGCACGGTCATTGCTGATGGAATGTCAGTCACTTCTTCACGGATGATATTGATTCGAGGATGATTTTGTATTCGCTCGGTGACCGTTCTCGAAAAAAGCTCGCGGTCCACGGCGAGAGCTGAACCTGCCGGTAACGCCGCAACTTCGGCGCACTCCAAAAGCATTGAACCGAATCGGCGCAATTCATTTTTCAGCACGCCCGATGCGCGGTCGGGTTGATTGGAGCCGAGTGAATTCGAGCAGACCAGTTCGGCAAGATAATCTGTTTCGTGCGCGCCAGTGGAAAGGGCGGGACGCATCTCATAAAGGATCACATTCAGGCCTTGTTGCGCCGCTTGCCAGGCGGCTTCACTGCCTGCCAAGCCGCCGCCAATAACGATCAAATCGGTCATTGCGAAGTCTATTGTACCATCCGAGGGTGCTGTATAATCTTTGGTATGGAAGCGCAACTCAAGGAAGCTTGCAGACTTACAGGCGCAAAATGGGCCGCGCTGGTCGAGCGCGAGGGCGGTCAATGGTTGATTCGCATTGCGTATCGATTATCCAAAAGGAAACAAGTTGCGTTAAAAAATTTTCTCGATGAAGACTCGGTGGACATCTGGTTGACCGGCGCTTTGAACGGAGAGAGCAACCGATCCGCATCTCTGCTGCTGGATGCGAAACTGGACGCGGTGAAACTTTATGCTTTTCCTCTTTCCCAAACTTCACAAGCTTTGCTGGTTGGCGCTCGAAGATTGTCTGCGAATCATCAGGGTGTTTGGCGTCTTGTGTCGGGATTGATTACGGCAGGACCTCAACCCGTTGATGACGATTTTTTGCCGCATATACAGACTGAATTGTCTTATGATATGCCTCATGCCCTCGAGCGTGTGCTTGCAGGTTTTGTGCGAGCCGCAGATTCGCAAGGCGCATGGCTGGCGATTCGACGCGGCGACACGCTTGATATCTCGGCGCAGTTCAATGATCCGCACAGTATTGGTCTTTCGCTTTCTTTTGACTCGAATCCATTCCTGCGCCGGATCAACCGNNAATGGTCGTCAAGAAAGAACAACCTGAGTGGAATCAAATTCCTCGTACCGCATTTAAATCCAATACAAAGATATGGAGTTGTTTGCCGCTGGTCGTGGGTCAGCGATTGATCGGCGTCGTGGCGCTTTGGCGTCACTCGGAATTTGACGCGGACGAATGGCCCAGGCTTCGCGAAATCGCAAAGCGGGCTTCTTCGTACGTGGAAGTCATNNCGGCTCGCAATGTTCAACGATTTTGCCTTGACCATTTCATCCGCTCAAAACCTCGATCAGATCGCGCGCCGCGTTTTTGGGCTTCTTTCCCGATCTTTCTCGACGGAATTAATTTCGCTTTATATTCCGTCAGCGGATGAACGGTTGATGCGTGAATTTATCAACCGCGATGGAAAGTTCGCGGCGCAGAATGCGGCGCTTGCCGGTCATCCGGCCTCCATATTCTTAAAAAATGGCCAGTCTCTTCGAGTGGGTGATTTCTCGACTGCTGAATTCCAACCTTTTTATTCCAGCGCCCGCTCGGCTCTATTTGTGCCGCTTATGTATCGTCGACGAACTGTTGGCCTGCTCTCCCTTGAAAGCGCGCATCTCGAAGCGTTTACTCAATATGATCAACACTTGATGGTGGTTATCGCCAGCTATCTGGCTGGACTGATCGAATATGGCCGTCTGCGTGAAGAAGCCGAAGCGCGCGTACGTAATCTTAGTCTTATTCATGAAGTCGTCCAGCAAATCATTGGGTTGAGCAACAAAACAGAAATCGCTCAAATCACTGCCGATCTGGTGGCGCAATATTTCGGCTATGAATTGGCTGGCGTCCTGCTTGTTGATGGGGGCAGCGAATCTCCCATTTTAGGATTGGGCGGATCCCATGCGGATGTTGTTCGAGGCGAATTAGCACGCGAGGAACTTCTCGCTCAAAATGGAATCATGGGCCGCGTCTTTCACACGGGTGAGAACGTTCTGGTCAATGATACTGCTCAAGACAAGCTTTATAAATCCTTGCGCAGCCGGAATGCCGGCTCGGAGATCTGTGTAGCGGTAAAAGATGGAGATCGAGTGCTTGGCATTATTGATGTGGAAAGCATTCAGCAAAATGCGTTTAGCAATAATGATTTGATGGCAATGGAATCCCTGGCGGGCGTGCTTGCGACTGTTGTTTCCAGCGCAGATCAATATGAACGTCAATTGGAAACTGTCCGGCAACTGCGCTCGGCCCAAGTCGAATTGAAGACGCGCATGACTTCGCAACAGGAGGCCGAAAGACGGCTTCTGCAAGCCGCGAAATTGGCGGCGGTCGGTGAGATGGCGGCGGGCATCGCGCATGAATTGAATAATCCTTTAACCACCGTCACCGGTTTTACCGAACTGATTCTTGATGAAACATCCGAAGATACTCCTCATCGAGCGGATATAGAATTAGTTCTCAAGGAGGCAAGGCGCGCCCGCGATGTCGTCAGGCGTCTTCTTGATTTTGCCCGTCAAGGAGAACGAACTCGCTCCAAGGTGGATATCAATGAAATTATCGAGGATGTGCTGATGCTTACCCGCCACTTGATCCATATGAGCGGCGTGCAGTTATCGCTTGAACTCTTCAAAGATTCACCATGGGTTTCTGTGGATACAAACCAGATGAAACAGGTTTTTCTAAATCTGATTCATAATGCCTTGCAGGCCATGCCGACCGGCGGTAATTTGGAAATTCAAACGTCAGTGCGGACAAAGGATGGTCGTCCATGGATCGCGGTCGTGGTCAAAGATAGCGGCGTAGGTATCGAAGTCAAAAATAAAGATCGAATCTTCGAACCGTTTTTTACGACGAAGGCGAATAGCGGGGGAACAGGCCTCGGTCTTTCGGTGACTTATGGCATTGTGACCGATCATGGCGGTACAATCGAAGTGGAAAGTTCGCCGGGTAAAGGTTCGATATTTACCGTCTGGCTTCCTTTGTAATTATGGGTCCTGTAACGATTTTGGCTGTGGATGATGAGCCCGGAATTGCCTTGCTTTGCAGGCGTTTACTTTCACGCGCAGGATATATGGTCACGGCGCTGACCGATCCGAAAGAGGCGGTGGACTGGCTCAAGGAACACGCGGCTGATTTGTTGCTCGTTGATATTCGTATGCCTGAAGTGGACGGCTTCGAGTTGATTACGCTTGCCCGCCGCCTGCAGCCGGATTTGGCGGTGCTGGTCATGACGGGTTTCGGCACCATCGAAATGGCGATCCACGCTCTTCGCCAGGGTGTAGACGGTTTGATCTTAAAGCCTTTCCAAAACGGGGAAGAATTGATTCAGGCCGTTAAATTGTCTCTTTCTGACAGCCAGCAAAAGCGCGATGCGGCCCGCATCAACGCCTTACGGCCTTTATTTACGATTACCGAATCTCTGTTTTCTGAAACAAGGCAGGACTCTTTGCTTGATTTGGTCGTCAATGCCGCGCTCGGACAGTTGCGATGCAGGCATGCGGCCTATTATCAATATTCGCAGGAAGAGGGTCGGTTCGTTCTTCTAAGTGGCATCGGCAAAACGCTGACAGATTTTTTAATCCAAGCCGATGCAGGCGGCGCTCCGATTTTGATCAATGCTATCGGTCCCGGTGATGCGGTGTTGCAGGCGCGGCTTCGTAAAGCAGGTTTGGGCGCGGCGATGTTCGCTCCCATTGTCAGCCCCGGCTCCCGCAGTATTTTGTTCGCGGCGCGCGATCCGGACGAACTGCCATTTAGCGAGGCCGATTTGGAGATGTTCCAGGTTCTTGCGCGTCAGAGCGCAGCCGCAGTGGAGAATGCGCG
>PLNY01000209.1 GCA_003141915.1 Anaerolineae bacterium
GCCCACCAGCCTGCTGAACCCGCATGATCGAGATGAATGTGTGTCAGCAAAACGTGAGTGACATCAGATGCGGATAAGCCATTTGCTTTGAGTGCTGCTTGAAGCGCGGGAAGAGTCGAACTGGGTCCGCATTCGATCAAGATCGCGCCTGTCGAATGTTTAATCAGATACACGGCAATGGCTTGCTTCTTGCCCTGAAAATTTAAATCAAGTGTGGTGACTTCGGTCTTTGCCATGTGATGATATCCTTTGAAATATGTTCGTTGGAAAAATTGGAAAATGTTTTTGCCAAATCCCAATCACAATTTACGAGACAAACCGGCACGCCGCGTTCTGTCAATTGTTTCGTTAATTTATCACTTCCCGCGCGTCCGCCGAATGAAATAGCGTTGAGCAAAATCACGATCGGATGCAAATTGCGAAGTTGAATTGTGTCAACGGCAATCAACAATTCATCGCGAACGGTCGGCGTGACGAGAATCACGCTCGAGCCGGATGGCAGTTGCCGCGCCTGCGCGCCGACCAGCGCCGCGATGGAGAGATCGCCCTGGCCTTCAAGAAATGCCAGCGTTTCGAGAATCTTGTTTTCATGCCGCTCGTTATGCTCGGCAGGGATCATTGTATAGGCGCGGTCCGCGGCAACAAAGCCAACCGAACGTTTTTGCTCGATGAAATAATGCGCCAATGAAGCTGTGATGGTGATTCCATATTCCAGCGTGGACGGTGGCAAAGTAAATTTCGGTCTGCGCGTGAACAATAAGTCTTGAACAGGCAATTCGGGAATTTCATCATGAGGCTTGGAAGCCTGCGCGCTTTGCTGCGCATCGAGAAAGAGCCACACTTCCGCTTGCGGGTCCTGATCAAATTCTTTGACCATCAATTGTCCGCGTCGAATCGATGTGGGCCAATGAATTCTTTTCATCGGATCGCCGGAGTTATATTCACGAACGCCGGAAGCGTGAGGAGTAATATCGGTTGATTTGCGGCGAATCACTTGTCCGCCCGGCAGCAAACCAGGAGGCGAAAGAAACGATTCGATGGGAAAGATCATCGGAAGCACGGTCAATGATTTTGAAGCCGCGAATTGTTTCTCGATGCGAAACAATCCCAATGGATCGGAAATCGTGATAACGGTTGGTCCAAGTGGGAAGCTGCCGCGCCGCGTCAGCCACATACGGACTGCATAAGATTGTTTTTGATGTGCCCGGAGTGTCGTTATCAAGCGCGAACCGGAAGCAGAAATGGGCGTGACGTTTTTTACTTCCACCCATAACGCGGACAAGCGGCTTCCGTTGCTGACATCGAATCGCTCCTTGAAAATATCACCAACGCTGCCACGCCGCGCGTCAGAGATGCGTTCAATGTGTAATGAACGAGCGACAAGAAATGTCCAAGCCCATGCGCTAATCAATAACAATAAACCCAAATAAAGCATGTGCGAATAAAAAGTTGATCTGCCCGCGAGCGAGCCGATCAACCCGCAGAGAATCAAAAGCGCGACAAGAACGCGTCCGGCATTCATTTCGATTTCTTATTTACACTTGCTGGTGATGAAGGCCCTTGAAAAGTCCCGCCCGGCACCGGTATGTTATGGATGATATCCTGAATGATGCGGTCAGTCCCTAATTCGCGCAAGCGCGCTTCAGGGCTAACGATGATGCGATGTGCGAGAACCGACACAGCCAAATCTTTTATATCATCTGGCAAAACGTAATCACGGCCTTGAAGCGCAGCATAAGCCTGGCAAGCGCGTGCTAAACTCAACGTGCCGCGCGGACTCGCTCCCAGATAAATATCGCCTGTTTGACGCGTGCGCCGCGTCAAGTCCGTGATATAGCGTTTGACAGCTTGAGAAAGATATACGCTTTTGATGGTCTCTATTGCATCCAAAACTTCCTTTACTTTGACCACTGCTTTCAGCGCTTCAATCGGATGCTTGAATTGTTGCTCATCGAGAATCTTTATCTCGTCTGACAGATCGGGATAACCGATGCGGACTCGCAAAAGGAAGCGATCTAGTTGTGCTTCGGGAAGTGGAAACGTCCCTTCATACTCGATTGGATTTTGCGTAGCGAGCACCATGAACGGACGCGGCAAAATATGCGTCACGCCATCCACCGTGACTTGATGTTCTTCCATTGCCTCGAGCAACGCGGATTGTGTCTTTGGTGTGGCGCGGTTGATCTCGTCTGCAAGGATGATCTGACCGATGATCGGACCAGCGCGAAACCCGAATTTCTTTTTCTGCTGATTGTAAATCGACACACCGGTGACATCGCTAGGGAGCATGTCGGGCGTGAATTGGATTCGGCTGAACGTGCAGGCCAGCGAACGCGCCAAGCTGCGTGCCATCATTGTCTTGCCGACGCCGGGCACATCCTCGATCAGAATATGTCCCTGACAAAGCAATCCCACAACGATTAATTCCAGTGCATCGCGTTTGCCGACGATTACTTTTTCAAGGTTATTGATAACGCGTTCACCGAATGATTTGATATCTATCATAATTATCCTATAAAGTGAATACGCCGATTTTACCTTGCAATTCATCGGATAAGCAAGGAAAGAAATCATCGTGTATAATCCTAATCATGCCCCCGTAGCTCAATGGATAGAGTGCCTGACTTCGAATCAGTAGGTTGAGAGTTCGAGCCTCTCCGGGGGCACACAAATACCGTTGAAAGACGGTGTTTTTATTTATATGCGCCATATATGGGGGCATCAAAAAATCAGTTTTTCTCATCGGGTGCAACCGGGTGCAACTGGCTCATGTCCACAGCAATTGGAGTGACAATCTCATCCATAATACTTGCCGCTTTGCTTTGCATGTCCAATGTCGAATGAGCATAGATATTGAGTGTTACACTTGGATTGGAATGACCAAGTATATTGTTTGGGATGATCTTCAAAGAAGGCTTTTGGGGTAGATGGCAATAAGCGATCAGTCCGGCAAAAATATTGATAAAGGCATTGATTGGACTGCGGTGACGAGAGTGCTCAATTTGAGAAATATTCTTGAGTTGATCGATGACACTCTCAATGATGGCGCGTTTGCGCAGGAGCAACTTATCCACCAAAGGCATGAGTCGATGTTTCGTATTTTTCTTTAGTCGCGTAATGAGCTGAACGTTGAAGGTTTCCAATAATTGTTCAAACAAAGGCTGAGAGAGATATCCCCAATCGTCAATGAGCTTGCCGAATAAGTATTTGCATAGAACCGGAACTGGTTTTCGGTACTGGAAGAACACAGTACTTTCATCCACATTGCCTGGAGTAAGCTGACAAGCCTGGATTTCACCGCAATCGTTGACCACCAGATGCAGTTTCAAGCCATAAAACCAGCCCATCGAACCATCGAACCTTTGACTCGTTCCGAAAAGCCCTCCAACACCTTGTGGTTATGGATCCGATACCGTGTCCATACCAACTTTTCAGATGGGCGCTCAACGGTCCAAGAGCTGAAGGCATCAAGACACAAAGCGCTCATAACTCACTAAATTTGGAAACTCCGCCTTGAGTTGCTTGCAAACATACTCCTTGTAGTGGGCCTTAAAATTCCGGTACTGAGATTGGTGAAAGTAAATGAGGATCGTCACACTTGCACCTGCGCTGCAAGTGCAGGTGTAACCTCGCTCAGGCTGAATTGCCCGGCTCGACAACGTTTTTTATCCCCATCGGCTAGCAACTTCCTCTCCCAAACCGGCAAAAAGATTTGGCAGAAATCATCTACACTTACAAATAATTCGAGTAAACTCATGGCGCGGGGTTCCTTTCGGGTGCTTTTTTGGTTTGCACCTAAAGTTTACCCAATAGTGAACCCCGCTTCCTTATTCATTATTCGCGTTATTTAATAGGTTCAACAATTGTCTTCAACTGATCCTTTAGTTAGCCATGAAAAACAGAGTACGCAAACTTGAATTTTCTGAAGGAGAAAATAGAAAATGCAAAAATATATTATGGTGATATTGATATTAATCCTCAGTGCATGTACGGTCGGGCAAAACCATGCCAATCCATCCGCGAGTGTACCGACCAGTGCAACAACACAGACAAACTCATCCAGCACAACGCAACCGGTTGGGGGGCAAGGTACGAAATCCGCGCCAACAAATGTTCCGGCGTTAACGAATGTACCAACCCTCGCGGCACAGGCAAACCCACGCAAGCCTGTGGGTATCTACGCTTTGGTCCGGATCGACGAGTACGTCATCCAGCAACAGAGGGCCAATCCTACAATAACCCCTGTGCAATTGGACGCACAATTTGATAGTCTCTACCAGAGTCTTCTAAGCAACCCGGCAATCTCAGGGCTGGCGCTCCAAGTGCAGTGGAATACGCTCAACCCCAATCCTCTGTCCAGCCTCCAACCTTATAATTGGAGCTATATTGACGATGCCTTCGCTCAAGCTGCTAGCGCCAAGAAGACTATCCAGCTCATCGTGACACCGGGATTCAGTTCGCCGCAATGGCTATTGGATCAAATTCCTTCCTGCGACGGACTGTTTCAGACACCAGTTCAGACTCCTCCGAGCAACTGCGGGAAAGTAACCTTCATGGGTTACGGCGGAGGCGGTGGCAGTGTTCTTCCATTGCCGTGGAATCCGGCTTATAAGAGCGCCTGGCAAACGTTCCTGACGGCGCTTGCCTCGCGCTATGAGTCGAATCCAACGTTCACTTCTATTGCTGTTGCGGGACCCACCGCTGCCTCAGCGGAGATGATACTCCCCCGTGACGGGAACACTCCTAACCAGACCCAGTTCGGAGGCATATCGCCGGATGCCATGTGGCTGAAACTATTGGGATT
Source organism: Anaerolineae bacterium (assembly GCA_003141915.1). Classification (GTDB taxonomy): domain Bacteria; phylum Chloroflexota; class Anaerolineae; order Anaerolineales; family Villigracilaceae; genus Fen-1038. The sequence continues at coordinate 4,805 of PLNY01000209.1, forward strand.
CGCCTACCCCGGCCAAGCGGATTTCCAGAATTCAGACCAGGCCTTCGTTGCTGAGTGGAACGCAGCCATCGACATGTATGGGCAAATATTCAGCGGCGTGACCCTTGTTGCAACCCTTGACTCAGGCGGATTTCCGGATCTTGGCCCAAACTACGCGGTTCCGCCCTCTACAGATAAACTCTTCTACACTGGCGATTGCCCCGATCATGATATAGTTTGTGCAGCGGTAACGCTCATTTTGTCTCACTTCATGGATTCCACTGTCGGTGGAGAAAACGCAAAGGCAATCCAGACTGACGGATTGACAGCGCGCTTGTCCAGTAACAAATTGGGAGTCAAGGGCGTGTTGCTGTCACAGAGCGCAGCGCAGCAATCGGCGCCTTCGGCTCAAATCTTGGGCGGGGAGCAGTTCGACTTGCCCTTCTCGTTATACACATCGGAAGAAGGATGTCCTCTACAGGAAACATGCACAAACTTCTCGCCGGAGCGGGCGGAATACAATATACTAAAGGTGTTCTTTGACGGAACACCTGCTGCCTCGTCCTTCGGAGCAAAGCCGGGCAGCGCACACCTAAATTACCTACAGGTCTACTATGAGGATGTTCAATACGCTACCGCACATGCAGGAACTCCGATGAAGGTGCCGCATACTGATGGCACCAGCAGCATGATGAGCGCACAAGATCTATTGAACTTGGCGAGCCAAGAGCTTCTATATATCGCCGAGACCAATGGCGCACCGTAGGTCGTCATTCCTTGAATAATTTCCTCACTGGTGCATGCAGACGCGGCGCGGGTATATTGTGCAGGCAATTCTGAAGGAATATAGTCGCTTTAGCAGGTACATGTCGCGTACGTCATACTACATAGTTATTCTAAAGGGTTTATGCATGCACCTGAGATTAATGCTAATGTGGAATAGGTACCTGCCAACTAGCACTGGTTATTCTGGAAAAACCTTGAACTGTTATTGTAATGTCGGTGATACTTTGATCAGCTATATCTATGTTAAACCAGATGAGTCGGTCATTGTATTGTAGTAGGACATAGAAAGCTGGATCAACGCTAGGAAAATCTGCCAGGACAAATAGCCAGCCAGCGCAAGCAGGGCCAGCAGGATCAGCTTCTCTTTGGTGTTGAAGCTTTTCTGCCAACAATTCCACAAAAGAATTATGACGCTCTCCCAGAGTGGCGCCACGGTGTATCTCCACAGTCCAAATATGGCCACGAAGATCATTACGATCTCTGCGCCCCGATAGAGGTCCTGTTGCTGTGAGACAGTCGATGGGTAGTGAGGATGATGGTACATTTTTATTTCCTTTCTCCATTTATTGTGGGATTACAGAATGACTGTTTAATAATGGCAAGATGAGTCAATCACCAAAGCTCCAATAAACCCGGTTGCAATAGAAAATAGGGTCCATGGTCCTAAAACTTGATTTGCGTGCCATCATTGCTAGAAGGAGTGACAAGTCGCTGATGGATGTGGTTTCAAAGTATTGTGCGAGGTGTCCTTCGGCGCGATAATCGCCTGCGTAACGGTAGGGAAATGGTGGTAATCATAAGCACGTTCTGGTCGAGTAGGGAGCATATCTAAGCCATTATCCTGCCGGGCCTGTACCCGATTAGGGCACAATCACTCTCGGAGGTAAATTGATAAATACTCAATTCAAGCAAGAATTCCAGTTCAAGTGGGAAAAATACTTTCCTGGCGTCGAACTTCCAGTAGCCTATTTTTATACCGACGAAGTCAGTGCACTGGATCGCGCCGATAGTCAAGATGAGGAACACTGTGTGGTTGCTAGTTTTCAACGCGTTCGGCAGGGCCACACTTTCGTTTATGGCGAGGATAGTCCGGGATGCAAAGGCTGGAGACGCTATACCAGATTCTCCCAATCTTTGCGTCCACAGTTTGAATTCTTTTTATCCTGCGGCATTCCAAGGGAGATCGAGGGCGAGCGC
>PLNY01000421.1 GCA_003141915.1 Anaerolineae bacterium
CGCATCTTCAACACCTACGGCCCACGCATGGACCTCGAAGATGGGCGCGCGCTTCCCAACCTTCTCAAGCAAGCCCTGCTCGGCCAGCCGCTCACTGTTTATGGTGACGGATCACAGACGCGTTCATTTTGTTACGTGGACGATCTGGTTGATGGCATTGTCCGCTTGTTAATGTCGGATGAACATATGCCGGTCAATATCGGCAATCCGGTTGAAATGTCGCTGCTTCAATTCGCCGAAACGATCAACAAGATGGTCGGCAATCCAGCCGGAATCACTTTTATCGCCGACGCGCGCAGCGCGCGCGATCCGCAGCGCCGCCAGCCGGATATCACCCGCGCCCGAACCCTCCTCGGCTGGGAACCGAAAGTTAATCTCGAAGCAGGACTCCGCAAAACCATTCCATACTTCAAACAGAAACTGGGATTGAAATGACAGTCATTCTTACCGATCCTCAAGAGCGAACGCGATTTCTAAAATTCATGGTAGTCGGCGCATTTGGCGCGCTGGTGGATTTCGGCATTGCCAATTTGCTCGCCCACTTTTTAAATATGCCGCTGGTTTATGCCGGCACTATTTCGTTTACCTGCGCCGTAATCAGCAACTTCATCTGGAACCGTTACTGGACCTATCCCGATTCGCGCTCGCGTCAGTTGCATCACCAACTTGCAATGTTCTTTGCGGTAAACATCGTCGGCATTATCATCCGCATTCCCATCTTGAAATTCGGCGAACCGCCTCTATTAAACTTCTTTCAGAATTTGAATCTCACCGCATCCATCACACCGGAATTCCTGGCACGCAATTGCACCCTCGCCATCGCCGTTGGAATTGTCATGCTCTGGAACTTCTTCGTAAATCGTTATTGGACGTATAATGATGTAAATTGATCTGCGAGGCGAAGTCATGGCTCTGATTCCAATTTATACGTCAAGGGGCGATGCGGAAGCTTTTCTCGATTATCCATATCTCTTCAATCACAACGGTGATTGGATTGGATGGGTAACGCCATCTCGTGATGTCTATTCCGTGATCGGACATTACGTCGGATATTTAACAAACGATCCGCGCATTCTGCGGAAGCGCGCCACGTTCACGCTCAAACCTCGACTTCGACCTCCTGCCCCGCCCAAAAAAGTTTATCCGCCCGCGACCATTCCCCTTGCCCCGATGATGAGCGAGTTAGCCGGCAATGTAACCGATGTTCTGCTTGATGAGCCTGAACGCCTTCACGCTATCGACTCCGGTGAACTCCGCGAAGACCTGAATTGAGATGACTGATACCATCGCGCCCAAACCGATGCGTTCTTCACGCATCAACATTGCCCAGTTGATGCATCCCGAACACGCCAATCTTCTCGGCAATGTTCACGGCGGATGGATCATGAAGCTTGCAGATGAAGCGGGCGCAATCGCCTGCATGCGTCACGCGCAAAGACGCGTGGTAACCGTTGCCATTGACTCGATGGTCTTTCGCAACCCAATTAAAATCGGCGATCTCGTATTACTAAATGCTGAAGTGACATATACAGGCCGCACTTCGATGGAAGCCGAAGTCCAGGTGCAGGCCGAAAATCCCATCACCGGCGAGCGGACTCATACCAACACGGCGTACTTGGTTTATGTGGCGCTTGATGACGAAGGCAAGCCGACTCCCGTTCCGCCGGTCAAAGCCGAGACCGAGGACGAGAAGCGAAAAATAGAATCCGCGAAAGAACGTCAGGCGCGGCGTCTCGCCAATAAGAAATGAGCAGCGTTTCCTCCATTCTAAAAAAGCCAATCATAATCCTGGTTGTCATCTGCCTGGCGATCGGTCTGTTCATCTTTCGCGATTATGGCTTCACCTGGGATGAACCGCTTTTTTATGGCTACGCCGATGCATTGGGCTACGCTTATAATCCCGCCAATTGGTTCAGCGGACATTTTGATCTCAACAATTCATACGGTCCCAGCGCCAGTGACCACAAGAACCGCGGACCGGCCTATTTCCTTCTGGCGCGTGAGCCGGTTTATTTGATCGAAAAATTCCGCGTCAACACCGACGATGCCTGGCATCTTGTCAACTTTCTGACCTTTCTGCTCGGTGTTTTCTTCATTTACAAAATCTGCGAACGCTTCATGCGGCCTTGGGCCGCGTTCGCCGCTTCCGCGCTGTTCACGTTTCAACCGCTTTTGTGGGGACATGCGTTTATCAATCCGAAAGACCCGCCGTTCCTTGTATTTCTAACCGGTTCAATTTATCTTGGCTTTCGCATGGTGGATCAATTAGCTGAGTCAAAAAATCAAACAACGCTCAAAACATTCTTACAGATTCTGCTTCCTGCTTTCATTTTAGGAATCGCCACTTCCATTCGCGTGCTGGGACCAATGGCCGGGCTGTTTGTCGTTATCTATTTTCTGACCCGCCGTCCTACGCGCCAAACCTTTTTGTGGATGCTTCTTTACGCGGCACTTTCGATCCTGGTGATGCTTGTTACATGGCCGTATTTGTGGGAAAGCCCTTTTCGATTCATTCAAGTTTTTCAATTCATGTCCGATAACCCAACCGGCCTGCAAGTGCTCTTCGAGAATCAAGTCTATCGCGCATACGATCTTCCTGTTCGCTACCTGCCTTTCTATTTAATCTTCACTCTCACTGAGCCGGTTTGGCCGCTGTTTGCCATTGGCTTTTTCGCCGCATACTTCAAATTGAAGCATGATTTCCAAAAACTGATTCAAGTCTCGCTGATCTTTGCGTGGTTTTTGATTCCGTTTGCGTATGATATTTTACGCAACCCGCCCGACTTTGACGGGATGCGTCATTTCCTCTTTATCCTTCCGCCCATCTTTATCTTTGCCGGATTCGCATTCGATTGGCTGTTTGCGAAGATTCAGAAAGCATGGATCAATGCTGTGCTGATCGTTATCCTGCTTGCGCCCGGTGTCTATGGCATTATTCAATTGCATCCTTATGAATATACATATTACAATTCCCTAGTTGGTGGAACTCATGGAGTCTTCCGTCATTATGAAACAGATTATTGGCTGACCTGTTATAAGCAAGCCGTCGAAGAATTCGATCAACTTGAATCAGAGCCGGTCAACCTTTATATCCACCGTGAGCCGGAAGTGGCCGCGCCATACGCCGCGAGCAACATTAAAATACTGGACGAACGCGGCGCGCTCAATCAAATCAAACCCGGCGATTTTGTTTTGGTCAATACGCGCACCAATGAAGACATGCATGATTTTCACGGCGCGCCGATTGTGCTAAGCGTTGGCCGCGCCGGAGCGACATTTTGCGTAATTAAAAAGGTTATAAGCCCATGACAACTCACCGTGAACGAATTCAAGCCTGCCTCGCAGGTGAAATGCCCGATCAAACGCCCGTCGCTCTCTGGCGGCATTTTCCCGTTGACGATCAATCGTCTGAAACGCTTGCCGCCACGCAGATCGCCTTTCAACGCGCATATGATTTCGATCTTGTAAAAGTCACGCCTGCATCTTCATTCTGTATCCGCGATTGGGGTGTAGAAGATGAATGGCGCGGCAATCCCGAAGGCACGCGTCAATATACAAAACGCGTTATTTTCCAACCACAAGATTGGGAACGATTGCCATTGCTTGATCCAACTGCTCCGCATCTCGCGGAACAATTAGCCTGCCTCCGTCAAATCCGCGCGGGACTCGGCCCGAACACGCCGATGCTTCAAACCATTTTTAATCCATTGGCACAAGCAAAGAATCTTGCGGGCCAGAACACGCTCTTGGTACATTTGCGAAAATATCCCGATGCGGTGATGAAGGGATTGCAAACGATTGCAGTTGCGACTCAACGATTTATCGAAGCCGCGCTGGATACCGGCATAGACGGAATCTTTTATGCGGTCCAGCATGCGCAAGCAACTCTACTGAATGAAGATGAATTCAATCAATTCAGTCAAAGCCTTGATTTGCAAATCCTGGATTCAGCGCAGGGATTGTGGTGCAACATGCTGCACATTCACGGCGAGGATATTTATTTTGATCAAGTATCAAAATACCCAGTGCAGATTGTCAACTGGCATGACCGCGAGACTCCGCCTTCATTAGCGGAAGCGCAGAAAACTTTCAAAGGTGCGGTCTGCGGTGGCTTGAGCCGCGAAACGCTTGTTTATAAAACAATGCAAGATGTTCGCAAAGAAAAAGAAGACGCGATTCAACAAACCGGCGGAAGGCGATTGATCGTAAGCACGGGCTGTGTCGTGCCGGTCATTGCACCGCATGGAAACTTCATGGCGGCAAAATGAGTCTGCGAGTGATATCCGGGAGCGCAAAAGGACGCGTTCTTAAATCCGTCCCCGGCGATATGACGCGTCCAATTACCGATCGCGTCAAAGAATCGTTGTTCAACATCATCAGCGGGGACGTGATCGACTCAAATTGGTGGGATGTTTTCGCTGGAACCGGCGCCGTCGGAATCGAAGCATTGAGTCGCGGCGCGGCATTCTGCCGATTCATCGATTTGAATCGCGCGCCTGTAGATACGATCAAATTTAATTTAGCGGCGACCCGGCTTGCGTCACGCGCTGAAGCGAAACGCGCTGACGCATTTTCCCTATTGGCATCGCATCCTGATCGCGCGTTTCATTACATCTACATCGCGCCTCCGCAATATCAAGACATGTGGTCGCAGGCATTGCTCGAATTGGATTCCAATTTGGAATGGCTGGAAAAAGATGGCTGGACAGTCGTTCAAATCCATCCGAAAGAATACAAGCAGATGGATTTGAATCATCTTATGGAATTTGACCGGCGCAAATATGGAAGCACCCTGCTGGTCTTTTACGAACGCAAATGATTTAGCCATGACAATCGTCATATTTCCATACTGTCGGCGCGCCTTTATATATGGGCGATCCNNCACGGCAATGCTGACATTCATAACATCACGGAACAGGTTGCTCATGCCGTTTCAGAAAGCGGACTAAAGAACGGCTCTGTTACTGTTTTCACTCCGTCATCCACCAGCTCATTGACCACGATTGAGTTCGAGAGCGGCGCGCTCGATGATCTTCGCCGATTATTCGAGGAGATCATTCCATCGAACCGAGAGTACGCACACAACGAGCGCTGGGGCGATGGGAACGGTCACAGCCATGTCCGCGCCGCACTATTAGGGGCTTCATTGACCGTGCCTTTCGTCAATGGACGATTGACATTAGGCACATGGCAGCAAATCATTTTTATTGACTTCGACAATCGTTCGCGGCAAAGAGAACTAATCTTACAAGTAATGGGAGAATGAGATGAATTGTTATTATCATCCCGACAGGCCGGCTGTGGGGGTCTGCAAGCATTGTCAGCGCGGACTGTGCGCCGAAGATGCCGCGCTCGTGCCTTCGACTACACTCAGGCCAGGCGATGATTCGCTCGCCTGCAAAGATCGGCACGAAAATGAAGTGCGCGAGATGGATCAATGGATGGCGCGCAACATCCTGCAATCGAAACGCATCGGTTCGGTCTATAATCGAAACGCCATCTTTTATTTTTTGGTCGGTGCGGTGTTCAGCATCTATGGCTATTCTCAATTGCGTTTTGCGGGCTTACAAGGATTATTTCTTTTGATCGTCGGATTGTTTCTGTTATTCGCGGCAGGGTTGAATTTCTTCGAGGGAAGAAAATACAAGTGAGTCTGTCCAAGCATAAATATTTAGCGAAGGAATGTTCATGAAAAAAGTCACCGCCTTCCCGGCGAATCTGGATGCGAACATTGGGGTATCGCTCTTATTTACAATTATTTTTTTCGGAATTATTTTGGGATGTCTCCATCCAGGCTATTATATTATTGACGATCCAAAAATAATCTGGACGGCGTCCGGTTACATCGGAGGAAAGCCGGTGCCATTCCTGGTTTACAGCAATGTGTTGCTGGGAATGATCCTGACGCCTTTATACAGCCTCGGCACAAATATCAATTGGGAGATTTGGCTCTTCATTTGCATCAATTTTGTATCGGTCTGGTCGCTTCTCTACGCAGTTTTATCCGCTCCACTGCCCGCCGCTTATAAACTAGCCGGAATGGCCATCGTGCTGGCCTCTGATGCGTACATCATCCTCAATATCACGTACACTACGATTACCGCACTCGCCGGTTCCGCCGGGATGTGCTCCATGCTCGTTTCAACCAAGTCTTCAGGGGCATCCAGCAAGCCCTTGTTTGTCTGCGCGGTCTTTCTTTCGTTTACAGCCAGTCTCATTCGAATTCAGATATTTGCGTTGGTTTTATGTATCGCTTTATCTGCCATCGTATTTATTTATCGTTCCTTAAATCCGGGAAAGCTGATCGCGGCGTTTCTCTTCATAGGTCTGCTCACCGTAAGCGGCTATGTTTTTGATAAGCTCTATCTGCGCTCATCACCCGATTGGAACGCATATTACCAATACAATGCCGTCAGTCAGTTGATCCATGATACCAATCGGTTAGCGAACGCGCATCGAACAATCAGAAACGTGGGATGGAGCGGCAACGATCAGGAATTATTCGCGCATTGGTTTTATTCAGATCCAAAGACTTTCTCATTTGCAAATCTCCAATATCTGGTCAATAATATTCCGGCGACAGCCACAGATTTCGCTGCCGATGTGCCAGTTCTCGGCAGCCATCTCCTTGATCTGTCCACCCTCCCCTACCTTTTAATGCTCTTATCCATCTGGCTGATATCCTTAAGAACGACCCTCATATCCAAAAAAGTAATTCTTTCGATCCTGGCCAGCCAATTGGTTTTCATTTTGGAGAATCTATATTTGGCCTGGGCCTGGAAAATTTCAGACCATGTTATTTTATCCATCCTGGTCTGCGTTGTATTACTGGATACAATCATTCTATATGGCTTTGGCTGGAATACACTTTCTGCTCCATTTGCTCAACAAACCAATGGATTAAGAAAGACAGCTCTATATACTTTTATCCTGTTCCCGCTGATTGCAGCTGGCTGGCTTGTAATCAGTCAGTCGTTACAGGCCTCCATCGATAATAAAAATAAGCAGGTCGCCTATCAGGAAATATTAAACGATCTCAAGAATCTTCAATCGGCAGGAAAGATATCCCAAAACGCCTTGATCGTTTCACCGGCTCACGGACTCCCGTTGGAATGGGCGAACCCGCTGACGCTGGAATTTCCCGGCATGAAATATATGGATATGGGATGGATCACCTTCTCGCCCGCTTACGAACAAGTGCTCCAGCAATTTGGAATACAATCTGTGCCTGACGCGTTATACCAGAAGAGCAATGTGTATTTAATGGGAGAATCCACTTTTACAGTCTTCCTAAGCCGCTATTATCAGGAACATGAAAATATTACCGTCAGCTTTCAATCCATTTACTCCATGCCGAACACCCATGGCTTTCCCGAATACGACGATGTACATTTATATAAAGTTTCCAAATAAGCCGGTTGACGCACAATCTTTAACCCATCCCTGCCTCTCCATTTTCTTTGAAAATGAAGAGGGTGACCGAAGGTCGGGTGGTGCTGGCCGCAACTTCTTCAACCGCTCTGCGTATGTTCGATAGAAAACATAAGGAGCCATTCGATGAATACCTATAAGCAATTAACTCGCAGTACCACCCATCGTATGTTGACCGGCTTGTGCGGCGGGATCGGCGAATATTTCAACATCGACCCGACCATCGTCCGCGTGCTGTTCGTGCTGGGATTTTTTGCAGGCTTGCATATTGGCCTCGTGATCGCCTACGTCATCATGGCGCTGATCATTCCCGAAGCGCCGGTAAAGCACAGCCAGTAAACAATTTAAAAACGACATTGCGATCTCCAAAGGAGTGCAAGATATTTACGACGTACAAATATGAGCGCATTGACACCTGTTGTAATCTGTTTGTAACGTGCAGACAAGTCATTATGTGCTAAAGTATAAACGCAACTTAACATCCGAAAAGGCAAACCCGGTGAAAACCGGCGACGCAAAGTCATGGGTCTACCTCCACACTGTGGACAAGAATGCCAGACCGCCGAAGATCACAACGACTTCTTTTGTGCGCAGCCTGGCTTAAGACAACAAGTCAGGTTTTCTTATTCGGATGGCCGATTCAATTGTAGGGAAGTTCATTCCCGACAGCGCGGAGCCGATAAAAAGTCGGCGACGCAAAAGGAGAAAAGCCATGTCTCGTACTTTCAAGTTCTTTCTGATCTTGTTGGCGGTAGTAATCATTGCCGTCAGCGCTTACGCCTTCGCTGCTGCGAACACCGTCCCCACCTCCAAAGCCGGCGAAGGTTCCGGAACGGTGAGCGGATATACGGTATCCGACATCCATTATGACCTGGATGCAACGGATCCAACAACACTTGACGATGTCACCTTCACTCTCGATTCGGCCGCGACGACTGTCGAGGCCAAACTCGTTAGCAGTGGCGGTACCTGGTACGATTGCACAAATTCGTCAGGCAATAGTTGGACGTGCACTACCACCGGTTTGACAGTGAACTCAGTAGACAATCTGGATGTGGTCGCCACCAGCGGCTAGGCTGACCAACAATCAATAAACGAAATGAGCCTGCTTACAGGGAAATCATCACAAGCGCCCAAAAGCAGGCTCATTTCATAAAATAAAATCCTTTCTGTCTAGAAGAAGATTNNGATTGCTATCGGTTTTCCTAATAGTGATCGTATGGATCGCGCTAGCTCCAACTCAGTTGGGGGGACAGGTAAGTTATGTGATTGTAGATGGCACCAGCATGCAGCCGAATTTTCATCTCGGCGATCTGGTTCTCGTTCGAACAGAATCAACTTATCAAGTAGGCGATGCGGTCACCTATTGGAATGCAGAACTGGGAACTTTTGTCTTTCACCGCATAGTGGGATTGAATTTGGATCATTTCATTCTCAAAGGCGACAATAATTCGTGGAATGACACATATCAGCCCACCCAAAGTGAAATTGTCGGCAAATTATGGGTTCATATTCCAGAACTGGGCTTAGCCATCGAGTGGGCGCATGTGCCGATCAACGCGGCGCTCACGTTCGGTTTGCTCGGAGGGTTCCTAATGACAACGATGCTATTAACACCATCTCAAAACAAAAGAGGAAAAAGCAGGCTCTGGGGGGGAAACATGCGCGGGGCGCTGGAAGGCGCGTTGTATTTGATGGGATTTCTGGCCCTGGCGTTTTTGGGCTTGACTATTTTGGCCTTCACGCGTCCGCTCACGCGCACCGCAGATGGCATCAAATATCAACAGGACGGTTATTTCTATTATTCTGCACCAGGGACGCCTGGGGTTTATGATTCCGATAAAATCCAGACCGGAGAACCGATTTTCCCGAAATTGAATTGCTCCTTAAATGTGGGGGTTTTATATACCCTCTCAGGCAGTTCATTGGAAGGGATATTCGGCACACACCAGCTTTATGCTCTCATATTAGATGAGCAGAGCGGATGGCAACGCGCGTTCGCAATGGATTCGCAGGCTACATTTAACAGCAATCCCTACATCCTTGCCTCCTCCATTGACTTGTGCCAGGTCGAATCATTAGTGGGCAATATGGAACAGCAAACCGGTATGCACTCGGATTCATACACTTTAAAAATCATCGACCATCTGAACGTCATGGGATTGGCGGCGGGGCAACCAATCAACGATACATTCGACCCGAGTCTGGTATTCAAATTCGATAGCGTGCATTTTTATCTCGATACGAACACCGCGACCGATTCCCCGCTTCATTCTTCCAAGGCAGGGCTGGCAGGCGCTGCCGGATTACAAGCCAATACTTTGCCTCTGCTGGGCTTGAATCCCACAGTTCTAACCGTTCGCGTGCTCGCCTTGTTCGGCTTCATTTTAATGTTAGGCGGTCTGCTGATTTTGGGATGGGCCATCTTTGATGCGGTCAGGCAAAACGAGCCTGCCCTCATCCAACTGAAATACGGCTCATTGCTGATGAATGTATATGAAAGAACACCGTATTCCACTTCGAGAATTATTGATGTGGCTTCGATTGACGATCTGGCCAGGTTAGCCGAGCGGCAGAATACCATGATCATGCATATGACGCTGAATTTTCTGCACTTCTACCTCGTGCAGTGTAATGGGATTACATATCGCTATGTGGTCAGTACCGGCAAACGCGGCTTCGCAACGCTGGAACCGGCTCCGATTGGATTATTGAATGATGGGTTCGCCGTCAATCCGCGCCGTGTTCTTGAAGTTCAGCCTATTCAATATCAAGAGCCGGACAATTTAGAGGATACCGCCAGACACCGCGTCAATCAGAGAGAATCTGTGTGGAGCGAATCGTCCCGGAACGGGTTTGATCCCGATACAAATAGCGTTGTGCCAGCCCCGCCACTGGACAGCGAAATGTTTGGAAAAATAAAGATGTGAGAATGCCCCATCCACTTAAGCTCCTGGCCTTTGCTTTGTTTGCGCTGATTCTGGTCAGCGTTCTGACGGCCGTAGCCGCCACGAATACCGTTCCGGCGTCGCATATCTCGAAAAACATCTTCCCGATTGGTCCCAACGACCTCAAGCCCCCGGCTTGCGCTGGCCTCTACCTGACCCATATCGTCACCGGCTCAGGAGTCATCAACGGCACAAGCGGAAACGACCTGATTCTGGGCGGCCCCGGCGCAGATACCATTAATGGAAACGGCGGCGATGACTGTTGCGTTGGCGGTGGCGGAAACAATACGTTTACAGGCTGCGCAGTTCACATCCCATAAGTGCTTCTCGAAGACTTGCAAGGACATTAGACATTATCGGAAATAATCCACAGATCTCGCAGATTACACAGATTAGAAATTTTCAAGAGAAAAATCCGCGAAAATCTGTGTAATCTGCGGATAAACAAAACGCCAAATTTTATTACTGATAAAGTCTATTCTCCGACTTTGAGAAAAAACCGCAGGAATTTGAAACCCGCCCGTTTTTTTCATAAACTCAGCGCCAGTGATTGATCGAATCGCTGGCGCTGATCATTCCCGAAGCAACCGTAAAGCAAAGCCAATGAAACAAAATTGACCGTCACTCCAAAGTGACGGTCAATTGATTTTATATTGCCGGTTTCTTGTAAAACAAATCCAGCCCATTCAGCAGTTTCGCGAACTGTTCTTCAAAAGCAGAATCATCTTCCCAATTTGAGAAGGGAAGAATGTTATATTCCATAACCTGCTCCATGACTCGTTTGGGCCACGGACTGGACTTCCAACTATC
>PLNY01000146.1 GCA_003141915.1 Anaerolineae bacterium
TGATTGGAGTGCCGACGGAATCATAGATCACCAGGCCGCGGGTCGGGTCCGTGAATACAGCCATCCGGCCGCCTCGCCCGATAAAGTTCTGAATGATCTGTATTTCGCCGGGAGTATATTTGTTGTAAGGCGAAAATATCAAATATGCGCTGGCATATTTCAATTGTGATTCCAGTTTNNGCCCCGCGTTGGCCTAAAGCGTCGACCAGTGTTTGAATTTCGCCCGGCTGGAATTGGTTGCTGTGCGCGTTATCTATTATCACTACGCCGCCCACTTGTTTAATCTGATCCGTTTGAGGAGTGGAAACGGGCGCTTCGGGTAATTTCAGGTTTGCATAATCAGGTGTTGCAACGGTATGGGGAGAGTAGAAACCTGGGAAGAACCAGATCAACCGAAGGAGCAGTGGCAGGACAAATACTACAAGGGCAATCGAGATGACTTTGCGATTCATCGTTGTCTCCTATTTTTCCANNGTTGGGCAGGGCGGGAATATACAGCATATAAATCCCTGCTTCGGATGGATAAGGTAACGTAGCGCCATCTTTCGTCTGTTGGAAGAATCCCGCTGCCGCGTCCGCGCTTTTACCAAGACCGGATGCTGTATATAGATCGGTGATTGTGTAATGCCACAAATGTGCCAGGTTGGCTGCCTGGTCGTACGCTTCCGATTCGGACCCCAGTTGGTCTACCAGACCATAGTGGTACGCTTCGCTGGCAGGCCAGATCTGGCCGCGTAATAAAACGTCGGGCCCGATCTTCAAACGGCTGCCGCGTCCCAACGTGACGGCTTGAAAGAATCCCTGTTTGATCATTTCAATCTCACGCATGGTGGTATCTCGCGGCGAGCCCCATAATTTATAGGGTCCGGTTGAAATGGTGTCATCGAATATCATTGGCGTGGGAGGAAGATAACNNATAACCAATGACTCCGACATTGCCAACCTCGGAAGAAGGCACAGCCACGATGTAATCTGTCCCCGAGGAAAGATAATATGCGCCGCTGGCGGCCAATCCACTGACCCATGTCACGACCGGTTTGGTCTCGCGAAGCCGCGCTAATTCCATATAAACAGCTTCTGTGTCCACCACTGTCCCGCCTGGACTATCAAGGATCAACACCACCGCGTGGATATTGGGATCCTGGCGCGCGTAGGTGATCTGTGTAATCAAATCCGCGGCCGTTGTGGAATAGATCGCGTCGCTTAGTTGGATCACGCCGATTTCAGGGCGCGGAATCACCAATGAAACGAGAAGGCCAACGATCAAGACAGGGATTGCCCACCACAGTGAACGTCGGAATTCTTCTCCAGTAATTTTAAAACGGCTCATATCGACTCCTTCTGATGAGTGATACATCCAGCATAAAGGATTAGAAGGAGTTTGTCAATCGCCTCTTACGCGGATGGCCTTATAGAAAAAGAATTCGTTTTGCTTTTGACATGAGACGCTTCCCGCCGTTATAATGCCGTTCACTTAAGCTTGGGCGATGGATTGATCAACCAACTTCGCCGAATGCAGACGAAGGATATAAATCCATGAACAAAGCTTTAATGGGAATCTTGAGCGGTCTTGGCGCTGCTTCCATTTGGGGCGGAATGTACGTGGTCAGCAAAGTGGTGTTGAATGTTATTCCTCCGTTTACACTTTTGACTCTGCGTCTCGTTCTCGGAATTCTCTCACTGGGGATCATCATTGCATTAAGGCCCAAGGCAAAGCTAACAACTTCGCAAGCGTGGCAAATATTTCTGGTTGGTTTTGTCGGTTATGGCGTATCGCTGGGATTCCAGTTTGTTGGAACNNAAACTATCCACTGCATCCAATGGCGCTCTGGTCACATCGGCCACACCGGCATTCATTTTGATCTTTGCGCCTTTTTTGCTTTCTGAAAAAGCGACTGCTCGTCGAATCCTCGCGCTGATCATATCCACGTTGGGCGTGATCGCGGTCATCAATCCGCGTAACGCTGAACTTTCTCCAACCTTATTTTGGGGAAACATGAGTCTGCTCGCCGCCGCGCTGACGTGGGCGTTGTATTCCGTGTTGGTTCGGAAAGTGACTCAAACTGCCGATGTCGTTGCTTCAACCGCGATCATGCTGGCAGGCGGATTGCCGACCAGTTTTCTTTTGAGCGCTTGGGAAATCAAAACTCAAGGCNNTCGGCGCGATCACGCCGGGAATCATCGGTGGGATTCTTTTTCTTGGAATCATCTCCACTGCCATTGCGATGTTTTTATGGAATTACGCATTCGCCGAACTTCCAGCCGCGGTCGCATCATTGACTTTCTTCGCGCAACCCGTGGTCGGCAGTTTATTGGGATGGATGTTTCTTAAAGAATCCATTACGCCGCTCTTTCTCTTTGGCGGNNTGTAATCTGTGGATAAACAAAACGCCAAATCTTATTCCCGATAAAGTCTAATGATTATTCTCCAACGGTATGCAGCAACGCCATGTTCGGCGGACGCACCGCGCCGACCGGGAAACCGCAAACCAACACAACCTGGTCGCCGGATTGCACGATTTTTGATTGCATCAAGGCCGAGTCGACATCGCCAAGCATCTGCTCGAGCGAATTCGCAAATGGAACTCGATGCGGATTCACGCCCCATAAAAAAGCAAGCCGCCGCCAGGTTTCAAGCATGGGCGTAAATGCCACGATTGGCACGCACGGGCGAATCTTTGAGATGAGCCAGGCAGTTTGGCCCTGCATCGTAAAGCAGGCAATCGCCTTCACGTTTTTGTCGTTCGCCAGAGTCTGCGCGGCGCGCGCCATCGAGACGGCATCGTTGGCGCTGAATTCATCGGATATGGACGCCGTTTTGCCCCATTCAACGAAATGACTCTCCGCCTCGTGCACGATGCGGTCCATCATTTGAACCGCCTCAACCGGATATTTTCCTGATGCTGATTCTTCAGACAACATCACCGCATCGGTCCCGTCAAAGATGGCATTCGCTACATCCGAGGCTTCGGCGCGCGTGGGAAGCGGATTGCTGGTCATCGACTCCAACATTTGCGTCGCGGTGATTACCAGTTTGCCGCGCGCGTTCGCCGTGCGGATGATCTGTTTTTGCAAAGCTGGCACGCGTTCCGGCGGAAGCTCCACGCCCAAGTCGCCGCGCGCCACCATCACGCCGTCTACATCATCGAGGATTGCGTCAAGATTATCCATTGCCTCCGGCTTTTCGATTTTAGCGATCAATATCGGCTGGCGTTTGCCGTTCGAGAATCGTCCGATTGCATCGCGGACTTTCTGCACATCCTCAGCGGAGCGGACAAAAGATACTGCGACGGCATCCACGTTTTGCGAAATGCCAAACGCAAGATCGTCTTCATCTTTTTCGGTGAAGCCCGGAATGCGAAGATGAACGCCGGGTAGATTGATTCCTTTATGTGAGGATAGCGGTCCGCCAACAACCACGCGCGCCGCCAATGTGCGCTCTTTGACGGAAACCACTTCCAGCGTCAGACGCCCGTCATCGAGCAGGAGCCGGTCCGAGGTCCGAACCGAATCGAAGAGCTGGCGAAAGTCCACAGGAATCTTTTGACCATCTTCCACCGGAGGCGTTGTTCCGGTTGCATAAAGACGGACGGTCTCGCCTTCGGAAAGTTGAAGCGGCGCCGCTAATTCGCCGACGCGAATTTTCGGGCCCTGCAAATCCTGCAGGATGCCCACCGAGGTGTTTAATTTTTCAGAAATGCGGCGGATGATCGCAATGCGCTCCGCATGTTCCTCATGCGTGCCATGCGAAAAATTCATACGAGCGACATTGACACCCGCCAGAATGAGACGCTCCAAAACGGATTCATCCTGGCTGGCCGGCCCAATGGTCGCAACGATTTTAGCTTTTCGATTCATTTACTTTCCTTCCAATAATGAGATGTAGGACAATGACAGATTCTTCGAGTGGATTATCCATGCGCAATTATATAATGGAAGTTATCGCTACTTCCTGCATAATTTATGAAAGTCCGGATGTTAGAGCCAGCACAATTCTTTGGCTTCTTTTTCAAGATTCTTGCGAAAATCTGGATGGGCGACTTTTATGAGTTGTTGAGCGCGCTGTCGGATGGTTTTGCCGTATAGGTCTGCCACACCGTATTCGGTCACGACATAATGAACGTGATTGCGTCCCGTTACGACACCGGCGCCTTGCTTCAACATGGACACAATCCGGCTGACCACCGTGCCATCTTTCAGCGTGGTAGCGCTGGGCAAAGCGATGATGGGTACACCGCCTTTGGAACGCGATGCGCCATAAATGAAATCGAATTGTCCGCCGATGCCGCTGAAGAACTTGGGGCCGATACTATCTGCGCATACCTGGCCGGTCAGGTCCACCTCAATGGCGGAGTTGATCGCAACCATGCGCTCGTTCTGCGCAATAACAAACGGGTCGTTGACATATTCCTGGCGATGAAACTCGCACAAAGGATTATCGTCGGCCCATTTGTACAAGGCTTGAGTGCCCAACATAAAGCCCGCCACGATTTTTCCGGGATGCAGAGTCTTGTGGGCATTGGTGATCACACCTTTCTCTACCAGACGAATAACCCCGTCAGAGAACATTTCACTATGAACGCCCAGGTCTTTTTTGCTGTCCAGAAAACTCAGCACCGCATCCGGAATGGATCCGATGCCCATTTGCATCGTAGCGTAATCGGGAATCAATTCCGCAATGTGGCCCGCAATTTTTCGGCTGATCTCATCTTTTCCTCCATCGCCCATGGGAAATTCGGTCACCGGATAATTGACCGGCACCATGTAGTCGAGACGGCTGCAATGAATGAACGAGTCGCCGAGCGTGCGCGGCATTTGCTCGTTCACTTCCGCGATGATGATCTTTGCTGATTCAGCCGGTGATTTGGTCAAACCGACTTCGACGCCAAGCGAACAAAACCCGTGTTCGTCCGGAGGCGAAACGTGGATGAGCGCCACATCGACTGGAAGCACCTTGTTCTTGAATAACTGTGTGAATTCCGAAAGCAGGACCGGCGTGAAATCCGCGCGGCCTTCATGGACTGCTTTGCGAACATTCGCGCTGATAAACAGAGTATTGACCCGAAGGTGTCCTTCCATTTCTGGGCTGACATAATCAGCCGGGCTAATGGATAACGCCTGACAGATTTCAACATCCTTCAAGTGGGGAGCATACGCTACCAGAGCGGCCAGCAGCTTTTGTGGCACAGAAACGTTGCCGGTCATGAAGATACGGTCGCCTGATTTGATGGCTTGGACGGCTTCGTCGGCGTCGACGATTCGAGATTTATATTGGCTAATCCAATCCATCTTCCGCCTCCTTGTGGTTGGTCAAGCGCACAAGATGCCGATACTTTCCATCATGTGTGTTCACCGCAGCCTCGAGAGAAGGATTATTGAGTATTCCTTTTACACCACCATTGGCGATTTCCAGGATATAAGACATGGCGCAGTTGACAAAGGCGTGAGTCGACGTTCGTGCCACCGCGCCCGGTATATTCGGAACGCAAAAATGCAACACGCCTTCTTCGATAAACACCGGATGTTCATACGTGGTCGGGCGCGAGGTTTCGACGCATCCGCCTTCATCGATGCTGATATCCATGATGACTGAACGCGGCTTCATGGAACGCACCATCTCACGCGTGACTAGAATCGGCGCGCGCTGACCCGGATTCAACACGGCGCCGACAACGACGTCGGCATAAGCCACCGAACGTTCGATGTTGCGTTTTGTAGACAGCATCGTAACGATGTTCGGAAAACGATCCCAAATCTTTTGAAGCGCGAGGAAATTATGGTCAATGACCGTTACATGCGCGCCCATTCCTAAAAACATCTGCGTGGCATAGGTACCGACTACGCCCGCGCCGATAACGACTACTTCCGCCGGCGGAACGCCCGGCAGACCGCCTATCAAAATCCCGTTGCCGCCCCAGTTGCTCTGCAAAAAGCGCGCCGCAATTTGAGCGGCCATTGCACCGCCGATCTGACTGAATGGATGCAGGACAGGCAATGAACCATCCGCGGCTCTGATTTGTTCATAGGCAACGGACGTGATTTTTTTCTTGAGCAGAACATCGATCTTATCCTGTTGCGCCGAAGCTAGGTGCAGGAAACCTGCGAGGATGGCTCCCGGCCTGATCCAATCCAACTCTTCTTTCAGCGGCCGCGCGACTTTCAACAAAAAATCTGAACGTCCACAGACTTCTTCACTGGAATAAACCAGCCGCGCTCCGGCCTTTTCAAACTCTGCGTCGTTGAAGCCTGCTCCCAATCCCGCCTCACTCTCGACGAAAACTTTGTGTCCGCTTTGAGCGAGCATTTCCACGCCGGCAGGCGATAGACCTACACGGAACTCATACGGCCGTCTTTCTTTCGGTATCCCAATGTTCATAGCGCCTCCGAACATAAGACCCTAAAGGTTTTACCAACATCTTTAGGGTCTTAAATTTATTTCATATTGAGCGCTTCGCGGATGGATGGAAGCGCCCAATCGATGCTATCCTTTTCAATGACTAATGGCGGCGCAAAGCGGATGACGTTTTCGTGAGTCTCTTTCGCGAGGATGCCTTTATCCTGCAAGGCTTCGCAAAAACGCCGCGCCCCGCCTGCCGACGGTTTCAACTCAACGCCGATCAATAAGCCCTTGCCGCGCACTTCCTTCACGTGCGGACTGGGAATCTCAGTTAATTGTTCGATAAAATAGGTCCCCATTTCTTCAGCACGCTGAGATAATTTTTCATCGCGAATCACTGCGAGCGCCGCGCGTGCAACTGCCGCCGCCAACGGATTCCCGCCAAAGGTCGAGCCATGCTCGCCGGGCGTGAACAAGCCCAGAATGGGTTTATCCGCGAGAATTGCAGAGACCGGATAAAAGCCGCCCGCCAATGCCTTCCCAATGATCATAATATCCGGACGGACGTTTTCATAATCACAGGCGAATAACTTTCCTGTGCGCCCCAATCCGGTTTGAATCTCATCGGCAATAAACAAGACATTGTTCTTCTTGCAAATCTCCGAAACTTTTTTCAAATAACCAGCAGGCGGCATGATAACCCCGCCTTCACCTTGAATGGGTTCAAGCATTACAGCCGCGGTGTTTTTGTTGATCGCTTTTTCTATGGCAGACACATCGCCGTAAGGCACGGTGACAAAGCCGGGTGTGAACGGACCAAAGTCGTCGCGGTATAAAGGATCGGTCGAGAAAGAGACGAGGGTCGTTGTCCGGCCATGAAAATTTCCAGCGGCGGTAATGATCTCCGCTTGATGGCGCGGCACGCCTTTGACTCGATACGCCCATTTGCGCGCCAGTTTGATCGCAGTCTCAACCGCTTCCGCGCCGGAGTTCATCGGCAGGGACATTTCGTAGCCGGTCATCTCGGATAATTCTTTATAGAGGAGCGGCAATTGATCGTTGCGGAAAGCGCGCGAGGTCAGCGTTACTTTCTTGGCCTGCTCGAGCAACGCATTCAATATCTTTGGATGAACATGACCTTGATTAAGCGCCGAATAAGCCGATAAACAATCCAAGTATTTGTTTCCATCCACATCATAGACCCACACGCCCTCGCCGCGCGTAATGACCACGTCGAGTGGATGATAATTGTGTGCACCATATTCTTCTTCTAAAGTTATGTAATCCTTTGAATTCATATTCGCCTTTGATTTCTTTAACCACGAAGGACACAAAGGACACTAAGGGAAAAACGAAAAGATTCCTTTGTGTACTTCGTGTCCTTTATGTTTAATTCATTACGCAACTCCAAACAATCTCGCCAATATCGCTTTCTGCGCATGTAAACGATTATGCGCCTGCGGGAAGATGACTGAATGCGGACCATCGGCAACATCGTCCGTCAGTTCATGATTGCGATGCGCG
This sequence comes from Anaerolineae bacterium, assembly GCA_003141915.1. GTDB lineage: Bacteria > Chloroflexota > Anaerolineae > Anaerolineales > Villigracilaceae > Fen-1038. Next base: position 7,862 of record PLNY01000146.1, read on the forward strand.
GGCAGACAATGCATGACGATCACATCTTTGTCCGCTTCACTAACCAATTTCGCGTTGACTTGATAAGGTTGAAAAACTTTTTCGCGTTTGGCCGTTTCTTCTTCCTGGCCCATGCTCGTCCAGGTATCCGTGTAAATCACGTGCGCGCCTTTGACCGCTTGGTGCGGATCGCGGATAAAGTTTAACTTGCTTCTGGTTTCCTTCGCGATGTCTTTGGCGACTTCTACTGCCTTCGGATTCAAGTCATAGCCTTCCGGGCTGGCAAGTGTAAAGTTCCAGCCCAATTTTGTCGAGACATGCATCATCGAAACTGCGACGTTATTTCCGTCACCGATGAACGTGACGTTCAAGCCTTTGGATTTTTTGCCGAAGTTCTCCTCAACGGTGAGCGCGTCTGCCATTCCCTGACAAGGATGGTTGTACTCGCTCAAGCCGTTGATCACCGGGATCGCCGACCACTTCGCTAGCTCCAGAACATGCTCGTGCGCAAAGACCCGCGCCATCAGCGCGTCCACATAACCCGAAAGCACGCGTGCCACATCCGCAATCGACTCGCGCTGGCCGAGTCCGATCTCGTTTGGAGAAAGGTACAAGGCGTCGCCGCCGCATTGACGCATGGCCATATCAAATGAGACGCGCGTCCGCAGGCTGGGCTTCTGGAAGATCATGCCGACGCGGCGTCGCAGGCTGAGCAGGTCGGTGCCCGAGGGCAGGATGTTCTAGCCGTCGAGAACGACCTCGCCGGTCGCCTTCTGGTCGCGGTAGAGCTCGTAGATGCGATTGTAGCAGCGCAGGTGCGTCGACTTGCCGCAGCCCGAC
>PLNY01000095.1 GCA_003141915.1 Anaerolineae bacterium
GCTAAATTAGCTTCCATGCGCTATATCTACTTTTCTCCTCATCTTGACGATGCGATCCTATCCGCAGGCGGGCTGATCTACGATCAGACTCAGGCCGGAAACTCGGTCGAGATCTGGACGTTCATGTGCGGCTTTCCCGATGAGGCGGAGTTGACTGGCTTCGCCAAACACATGCATGAATTATGGGGAACCACATCCGCGGAAGAAACGATTCGCGTGCGGCGCGCGGAAGATCAGCGAGCCGCGGCGATGGTCGGGGCGAAAGCCGTCCACTTTGATTTTCTGGATTGCATCTATCGCCGAGGAAAAAACGGCGAAGCGTTATATACCGATGATGTCTTCGTGCCGTTGAATGAAGCCGAATCTGATTTGCCAGCGCAGGTTGCGCAAACGATGATCGCCTGGTTGAAGTTGGACGATGTTGTCATCGCTCAATTGGCGATTGGCGGGCACGTTGACCACAACATCGTGAGAAGTGCGGCGGAAATGCTGCGACATCCGCTTAGTTATGATGCCGATATTCCCTATCTTTTACGCAATCCGCAGGAAATCGCGTCGAAAACGGCCGGGATGAAGGATTCTGTCCAGCCGGTTTCGGAGGCCGGCCTAACGATCTGGCAGGAGGCGATTGAAACATACGCTTCGCAATTCTCGACTTTGTTCGATTCCCCCGAAATCATGCGCCAGGAAATCAGCGGATACCGGTCGAGCCAAAAAGGCATCCGCTTTTGGCGGCCTGCCCAGACAAATTAAAGCCGCGCTTGCATCGCACTTTGAATCGTGATATATTAAGCGCGCCGTGGAAATGGCTCTTAATTGCATCCTGTACAGGATGCAAATTCTTTAGTAAGGAAACAATTATGGCGACAAAATTCCTGACCAAGGAAGGTTTTCAAAAGCTTCAGGACGAACTCGAGCATCTGCGCACCGTCAAGCGTCAGGAAGTGGCTGACCGCTTGCACGAGGCAATGGAGGGCGGGGAACTGATCGAGAACGCGGAATACGAGGCGGCCAAGAATGAGCAGGCTTTCGTCGAAGGCCGCATTCAGGAATTGGAAATGCTCCTGGCTTCAGCGCGCGTGATCGAGGAAGAAAAGGAAAAGAATCATCATATGTCGGGTATGGTGGAGATTGGTTCCACCGTGACCATTCAGGAACAGGGCTACGAACCCGAGTCCTATACTATCGTCGGCGCGGCGGAGGCTAACCCGCGTGAGGGGAAAATCTCGAACGAATCGCCCATCGGCAAAGCCATCCTGAATCATGAAGTCGGGGAGACGGTGCACGTTGAAACGCCGGACGGAACCTATAAAGTCAAGATCGTCAATGTTAAATAAACTGAAAGAGACTTGGCGGCCCCGCGCGTCTACAACTAGGCCGCGCGGGGCTTTTTGTTTAAGGACATCCTATGCCAGAATACACATCGCTTGAAAAAATTCGTTTGCAAAAAATCGACGAACTGCGCGCACAAGGAATCGAATCGTATCCCACGCGCGCCGAACGTACTCACACCAGCGCGCAAGCCATTGCCGAATTTGAATCGGCTGAAAAGGATGGGCGAGAAGTTAAGACGACTCTGGCAGGACGCATCCGCGCCACGCGTGCGATGGGCAAGATTTCATTTGCCCACATCGAAGATGGCGCTGGGAAAATCCAGCTTTTCTTACGAATCAATGAATTGACTCAAGAGCGCGTCGACTTCTTCAATAAGATGTTTGACATCGGCGATTTCATTCAAGCTTCGGGCGTGATGTTCCGCACCAAGACCGGCGAAGTCACGCTTCATGTCCACGACTTCAAACTGCTTGCCAAAGCCGTGAGCCCCTTGCCCGCTGACAAAGATGTGACGCAGGATGATGGAACGGTTGTCCGTTATGCGGCGTTGGAAGACGCGGAACTCCGCGCTCGACAACGCTACGCCGATTTGGCAGTCAATCCCGAAGTGCGCGAGACATTCCGTCAGCGCGCAACGATTATCAAAGCCTTGCGCGAGTTTCTCGATGGCAAAGGTTTCCTGGAAGTCGAAACGCCGATCCTGCAACCGATCTATGGCGGCGCGGCAGCGCGTCCGTTCACCACGCATCATAACGAGTTGAATCAGGATATGTATCTGCGCATCTCGTTTGAACTTTATCTCAAACGCTTATTGGTCGGCAATCTTGAAAAAGTTTATGAGATCGGACGCGACTTTCGCAATGAAGGTGTTTCCTATAAACACAACCCGGAGTTCACCCAATTGGAATTCTATTGGGCGTACGCGGATTATCTCAAGGTCATGGAATTGACCGAGCAGATGGTGGCGTATGCCGCTGAAAAAGTCACAGGCGGAACGAAGATCAGACATGGCGAACACGAGATCGAGTTCAAGCCGCCGTGGCGCAGACTTGAGATGCGTCAGGGATTGATCGAAGCCTCCGGCATCGATATCGCCGAACATAAAACCGCAGAGACATTATTCAAAGCGATTGTGTCGAAGCACAAAGATAAGACTCCCGATCCGAAAGCAACGCGCGGAAAATTGATCGACTTTTTGTTGAGCGAATTTCTCGAGCCGACATTGATCCAGCCGACATTCCTTTATGATTATCCGCGCGACATTTCGCCGTTGGCAAAATCCAAGCCCGGCGATCCGTTGACCGTCGAACGCTTTGAAGGATATTGTGCGGGCTTTGAATTGTGCAACGCGTTCACCGAGTTGAATGATCCACTCGATCAGGAACAACGCTTCCTCGAGATGGGACGCGATTATGCCGCCGACGATGAAGAGAAACATCCGATGGATGAAGATTATCTGCGCGCCATGCGTTATGGAATGCCGCCCTGTGGCGGCTTCGGCATGGGCGTGGATCGTTTGACGATGTTGTTAACGGATAAACATTCTATTCGCGAAGTGTTGTTGTTCCCAGCATTGCGAAATGAAGAATTTGGCGATAAAAAAGAAAATTAACCACGAAGGACACAAAGAG
>PLNY01000400.1 GCA_003141915.1 Anaerolineae bacterium
TCATATCCAGTAATTGCTTTGTAGATATTTACTAAATCGCGCAATTGTATAGGTCGGCCCGATGAGATAGCGTAGATTTCATGGCGATCTATCTTGCCTTCAAATAGCCTCTTGGCAGCGGCAATAAACGCGTCAACCACATCGTCTATGTATACAATATCGATCAATTGTTCGCCTGGCGACATTTTTAATTGCGTTTTTTCTTGCGCAGTACGTTCCAGTAGGTTAAATAACTTTGGTCGCGGGTCAGCCGGCCCGTAAGTATCGTACAATTTCAATGTAATGGCCTTAAGCGGTGTGGCTTCGACATAATACTGTAAGATATCCTCGAAAGCTTGTTTCGTGGCCGCGTAAAGGTTGACAGGATTATATTCATCATCTTCGAAATGTTGCCATGATGTTCCTGTATTAATTAAATAAGGTGTTTTGTGTTGTGCCATTGATTCCAGAATCTGTGCACCAAATGCGACGTTTGCATCTATAAGCGTAGGAACATCCTCTGTTTTATGATCTGATATAAATACAGACGCCAGATGGAAAACTAATTCTGGGCGAAATTTTCTGAAAATCTCAATCACTTCACCGCTTTTCCCGATTACAGGATATGCATCTATTTGTGACAATACTTCTTGGATCTGCGCTATACCNNCCGTTCTCCGGCTGATATAGCACTGCGACCTGCCATCCCTCGCGCAAACAGGCTCGTACTAGATGTGAGCCGATAAATCCTGCGCCGCCCGTTATTAGAACGCGCCGCTTCATGGAAAAATTTCCTCGGGCTGATATAAAAACGGACTTTCAAACTCGGCTAGCCCCTGGAATGATGCATCTCTTGGCGAGACAATAGGTATTTCCACTTCCCAATCCATGCCAATAGAATCCCACCGAACACCGGTGTCTTTTGCAGGAGCATGAGCGCTTGTTACTTTGTACGTTACTACAGCCATTTCGCTAAGAACCAAAAAGCCATGTGCAATACCTGGAGGAAGATACAAGACATCATCATTTCTATCATCTAACTCGATAACTTCAAATATTTTGAATTTTGGCGATCCAAGCCGTAAGTCAATAATCACATCTCGAATACGACCATAAAGACATGAAACAAACTTAGAATATTCATATGGAGGGGTTTGATAGTGCATTCCTCGCAAGACATTTTTTACAGAGCGCGTGTAATATTCTTCCGCAAAGGTAGTTGGAAGTTTCAAACTTTTATATTCTGCTTCGACAAATGGCTTGATAAAAGCTCCCCGCGTATCATGGACAGTTTTTGGGATCAAGCGCAAGCAACCGGGCAAATTCAATGGTTCGACGATCATTATTTATCTCCCTTGCGAAACTTAATTACGCTCTGGATACCCTCGTGGAGAGAAAGCCAGGCTTCCATCCCCAGTTCATCTTTTGCCCGCGACACATCCGGCACATATCGTTCCGCGTTATTGAGGAAGTTAGGTACACCTTTTATTTCCACAGTTAACTTGGGTTGGAATTCCTTAGCCACANNCAGAGCTATTTCTGCTATGGACAAATTTTCATCGCTTCCAACATTATATGGACGGCAGGATTGCCCTTTAAATAAAATTGTCCATAACCAAACTGCTAAATCGGCTGCATAAAGATACGAACGATAAGGCGTGCCGTCTCCTTTGACAACAATCGGGCCGCCATTCAATCCATCGCGGATAAAATTCCCGATGGCGAAATGGATGTCCAACGGCAGGTATGGGCCAACGAAGGCAAAACAGCGGGCGATCTTCATTTCGATATTTGATTGCTGCGCGTATAACGCGCATAAATGCTCGGCGATTCTTTTTCCTTGACCATAAGCGGATTTCGGATCCATTGGATCGGGCGCGCCCGGATAATCTTCCGGGATATGAGTTAATTCATGAGGTTGCTTTCCATACACCGCGCCGGAACTGGTCAACAAGAATTGTTTTGCGCCGCATGTCTTTGCAAAGTCCAGGGTGTGGCGCGCGCCCTCGATGATGGTGTCTAGCATCAGTAATGGATTCGCGTCATTGAGCTTTGCATTCGATTCAGTCGCGGCGTGGATGATATGACTGAATGTGCCGGAGGAAAAGTCAAAGGTGCGGACATCGCCGCTTATAAGGGTGACCGCTTCATTTCCAGCGAGATGCGGAGCTTTGACTCGAAAAGCCTCCGGCGAACGGGTCAACACAGTTGCATGGGCGTTTAGATTCAGTTTTTCATTTGCCCAAATAAAACTTTCCAACAGCCAACAGCCAAAGAAGCCGGTTCCGCCAGTGATGAAGATTCGTTGGCCGCGCAGTTCACCCCACAGTTCACGCGTGTGGTCGAGGATATGGTTAAGGTCGCCGGCCAGGCGATTTTCGGTCATGCTCACTCCCATGCATCCATGCGAATTCGCTTCGAGTCTACGCCACGTTCGACCAGTCCCACGGATAATGTCTTTAGCATAGCTGGCGGTCCGGATAGGTAATAGGTTACAGACATCGGTTCGGGCAGGGACTGAAAGACCTGCTCCAACTCGATCCGTCCGGGGAGGCAGCCGGGAGCCCGACCTTCCTCGACCATGAAAATCGGACGCAGTTTCGGGCAGGCCGCCGCGGCTTCGACTTGCGAGCGATAGATCAGTAAATCGGGACACCGCGCCCCGTAGAACAATGTCACCGAATTGGGTTGGTCTTCTTTAAGAATTGACAGGAATGCAGTAAAGGCTGTGATCCCGGTCCCGCCAGCCAATAGGCAGGTCTCCGAACTAGCGTCAACAATGAATTCGCCGTAGGGCAGCTTCACCCACACTTCGCTGCCAGAATGAAGCTCAGTTTCCATCCGGGCGGTAAAGCGGCCTTTGACAGCGTAGGTGATATGCAGTTGTCTCCGATCGTCGGAGACGCTGGCGATGGAGAAGACGCGTGATTCCGGCCAGAAATCGCCCGGATTGTATTCATCCAGTGCAAGATGCAGGAATTGGCCAGGCAGGAAGCGCGGCGCAGGCCGTTCCGAGGCAAGGGTCAGGCTGTGGACTTGCCCGCCATGATCAACGGTTTCCAAAACTTGACAACGGAGTTTCTGTGGCATCAGCTTGCTCTTTCTCCCTGCATGAAGCGCTCAAAGACAGAACCGACATATTCGATTTGGCCGTCGTCAATGCCAGGATAAACACCAATAAAAAATGTGCGCCCGGTGATAATGTCAGTATTAGTTAAGTCGCCAACCACACGATGTTCAATGGTCATGAAGGCCGGTTGACGCAGCAGGTTGCCGCTGAACAAATTGCGGGTCTCGATGTGGTTGACTTCAAGAAAACGGGTTAAGTCATTGCGGGTGAATCCAGCCTGCTCTCGCACCGTGATGATGAACCCGAACCATGATGGATCCGAGTTGGGGGTAGCGCGCGGCAGGATCAAGCGATCTTGGTACGTCTCAAGCATGGCATATAGTTTCTGAAAATTGGCTTTGCGGCGGGCAATGAAATTTTCCAACTTGGCGAGCTGGGCCACACCGACCGCGGCCTGCATGTCAGTAACTTTCAGGTTGTAGCCAATATGGGTGTAGACGTATTTGTGATCGTACCCGAACGGCAGGTTGCCAAACTGCTGGCTGAAACGTTTGCCGCAGGTATTATTCTCGCCGCCGGCGCAGTAACAATCCCGCCCCCAATCCCGAATGGACCGGACGATCCGTCCAAGCTCTTCGCTGTTGGTCAGTACGCAGCCGCCTTCTCCCATTGTAATATGATGAGCCGGATAGAACGAAACTGTAGAGAGATCACCAAAGGCGCCGGTTAGTCGTCCGCGGTAACGTGAGCCGAGGGCGTCGCAATTGTCTTCCACCACCCATAGGTCGTGAGCCTTCGCCAAGCGCATGACAGTGTCCAGATCAAAGGGCACTCCCATGGTATGCGCCATCATGACGGCGCGAGTTTTCGGGCCGATGGCTTCTTCCAACCGCTCTGGGATAACCGTATAGTCGCCGAGGTTCACGTCCATGAAAACAGGCGTCAAGCGGTTCTGCACGATCGGGGCAAGAGTCGTTGGGAAGCCAGCCGCGACGGTGAGAACCTCGTCGCCGGGCTTGAGCCGCCGCTCGCCCAGTTTAGGCGAAGTCAGGGCCGAGATTGCTACTAAGTTAGCGGATGAGCCTGAGTTCACTAAAAATGCATTCGAAAGCCCGAAGAATTCAGCGAACTCGGTTTCGAATTGATCCGAGTAGCGGCTGGCGGTCAAGAAAAAGTCCAGGCTGGAATCGACCAGTTTGATTAGTTCGTCCGCGTCAAAGACGCGTCCGGCATAATGGATGGTATCCTTTCCAGGCTCGAAGGAACGACCTGCGAACCGTTCCTGGTAATACTCTTCCACTAGTTTTAAAATTTCATCACGCAGTTGCGCGTCTCGTCTCATTTTTCCAGCGACTCCATTGTCAGAAATTCTTTATACCATTCAATTGTTTTGTCCAACCCGTCTTCCAGAGTGAACAGAGGCGACCAACCCAGCTTCTGCCGCGCTTTGTCGGCGTTGAGATACTGCTTGCGGATTTCATTATCAGCCTCGTTGCGGACTTCAGGCTCGAGATTCGATTCCATTCGCGCCAGGATGCGACGCGTCAGTTCCAGGACCGTCAACTGGTTCCCATACGAGAAGTTGAACGCTTCGCCTTTGAGTTCCGGACGTTCTGCAAGTTTCTCGGCAAGCAACATGTATGCCGCCGCGCCATCTTCAACATAAAAATAGTCGCGGATGTAATTACCATCCGAACGGATGACGGGATTTTGTCCGCGCAAGATGGAGCGGATCGTTCCGGGGATGATACGATTCCAATTCAAATCGCCGCCGCCATAAAAATTTCCACAGCGTGTGATTGCAACCGGCAAGTCAAAACTGACGGCATACGTATTTGCAATCAAATCCGCGGCGGATTTGCTGACATCGTAAGGATGTTGTCCCTGCAAAGGCGTGGATTCATCGTAGGGCAAAACTTCCTGATCTCCATATGCTTTATCTGATGAAGCGATGACGATTTGCTTGACGCGCGGACTGCGGCGGCAAGCCTCCAACACATTCCATGTTCCCGCGATATTGGTCTCGAAAGTTGAGATGGGATTTCGATTTGCAATCGTAACAATGGTCTGCGCGGCGAGATGGATGACGGTATCAATTTCGTATTCACCGAGTGCGCGTTCAAGGGTTTCGCGGTCACGAACATCCCCGCGCACAACTTTGACTTGGTCAATCAGTTTTGCGCGAACGAGTTCGCTTTGCGGCACCCAATCGCGGACGAGGCAGACGATGTCCGCGCCCGCATCAATCAAATGGCGCACCAGCCAGCTTCCAACCAATCCGGTTCCGCCCGTGACGAATGTGGGACGATCCAGCCAAAAGGTTTTGTTTAATTCCATAATTTCCACGGTGCGTTGCCTTCCCGCCAGAACTTTTCAAGCACATTAACATCACGGAGCGTGTCCATGCTTTGCCAAAAATCTTCGTGCTGATACGCGGCGAGTTGACCATCTGCCGCGATCTTTTCTAACGACGCAAATTCCCATGCAGTTTGATCACCATCAATGTAATTAACTACTTCCGGTTGGAGAACGAAGAAGCCGCCATTGATCCAGCCTTCGCCGATCTGTGGTTTCTCTTTGAACTCCGTTACTTTGCCATCGTCGAGAATCATTTGACCGAAACGCGCCGGAGGACGAACGGCGGTGAGGGTCGCCAGCCTTTTTTGTGCGCGATGAAACTCAATCAGCTTGGGAATGTTGATATTGCTCACGCCGTCGCCATAGGTCAGCATGAACGGTTCGTTTCCGATAAATTCCGCCAGGCGCTTCACGCGTCCACCGGTATTGGTATCCGCGCCTGTATCGAGAAGGTGAACGATCCAATCTTCGCTATCACCTTCGTGCATGGCAACTTCACCGGTTTTAAGTTTTACGGTAAGGTTGCGAGCGCGGTAATGGTAATTGAGGAAGTAATCCTTGATGATCTCGCCCTTATAGCCGAGCGCGATCACAAATTCTTTGAAGCCATAAGCCGCATAGATATTCATAATATGCCAGAGGATTGGCTTGCCGCCGATCTCAACCATGGGCTTTGGTTTGACAGCGGTCTCCTCTGAAAGGCGTGTACCCAGTCCTCCAGCAAGAATTGCAACTTTCATTTGTGTCTCCACATTCTCATTTTACAGGAAGCGCAAGCCTCTAAACTGCGTTGGCATGAATTTGAAATCATCGTTTCTATTTCAGGTATTTCTTTTGCCACTCGAACAACTTGTTCAACGCTTCAATGGGAGAAAGTGAATTCACATCCAGCGTTCCTAATTCATCGAGCAGGGGACTGGTCTCCGGAAAAAGCGCGGCTTGCTGTGCAACATTCGGGTTGATGTTCACGGCGCGGCCCGATGTTTTTTCAAGTTCAAGCATAATCTCATTCGCGCGTTGAATGACCGGAGCGGGCAGGCCGGCCAGTTGCGCCACGTGAATGCCATAGGATTTATCCGCGCCGCCCGCGACGATCTTATGCAGAAAGACAACCTTTCCATCGGCTTCAGTGACAGCCACATTGTAATTGCGGACGCTGGGCAGTAAATCCGCCAGTTGCGTTAGCTCATGATAGTGCGTCGCGAAAAGCGTCTTGGCGCGCAGATGCGGATGATTGTGAATGTACTCGATGATTCCCCATGCAATCGAAAGTCCATCATAGGTGCTTGTGCCGCGTCCGATTTCATCGAGGATCAATAACGAACGCGATGTTGCGTGATGAAGAATATTGGCCGCTTCGATCATCTCGACCATGAACGTGGATTGCCCGGCGTGGATTTCATCCTGCGCGCCGATGCGCGTGAAAATGCGATCCACCAATCCGATCTTTGCCGAAGAAGCCGGCACGAACGAACCCATTTGCGCCATCAAAACAATCAGCGCGGTTTGCCGCAAATAGGTCGACTTGCCCGACATATTCGGTCCGGTAATGACGCGTACGATTTCGCCTTTTTCAAAGATGACATCGTTTGGAACATATCGCTCACCATGCAGGCTTTGTTCAACGACCGGATGCCTTCCCTCGTGAATTTCCAATTCGCTTCCATCCACGACTTCGGGCCGGACATAACCTCCCAAAGCGGATGCCTCCGCTAAAGCCGCCAACACATCCAATTCTGCCAATGCTCTTGCGATTCCCAAAAGTTTATAAGCCGATTTTGAAAGTGTCGCGCAGACTTCACGGAACAACCGCAACTCGATCTCACGGATGCGCTCTTCAGCATTCAACACGAGCGTTTCATATTCCTTCATCTCCGGTGTAATAAAGCGCTCGGCATTGACCAGCGTTTGCTTACGGATGTAATTTTCTGGCGCTCTTTCCGCCGCGCCGCGCGAAATTTCAATATAATAACCAAAGACTTTGTTGTAGCCAACCTTTAACGTTTTGATGCCTGTTCGTTCGCGTTCAACAGCTTCGAGATTTGCAATCCAGTCGCGGGCATGTTTAGAGGCTTCAATCACCGAATCCAATTCCTGCGAATATCCCGAACGAATGATGCCGGTGTTTTGTAAAGTCGCTGGTGGGTCATCATCAATAGAAGATTCGAGTAACGATAATTCGTTATTCGATAATTCGATTTTCGGTAATGATTTGATTGGTTTGCCGATTGCTTCGATAACGTTTGGCAATTCTTTCAACGTGCTTCGCATAGTCACTAAATCACGCGGTTGGGAATAACCAGCAATGACGCGATTAACCAAGCGTTCCAAATCCGATAATGCTTTTAATGTCGCTCGTAATTCAGCGCGTTTCATTCCATCATCGAAAAAGTATTGAACACCGTCCTGCCGCATGTTGATCTTTTCGATATTCAGCAATGGCTGGCTGATCCATTGGTGAATCATTCGTTTGCCCATCGGCGTGACGGTGCAGTCAAGCGCGCCAAGCAATGAGTCTTTATATTCTCCTCGTAACGTTTCTTCAAGTTCAAGATTGCGCCGAGTCGAAGCATCCAATGTCATGAATTCGTTCAAACTGTAGTAACGGAATCCGGTCAGTAGATTTAACGAATCAGGCTGCGTCTCTTTGAGATATTGGAGAATCGCGCCTGCCGCGCGGATGGCAAGGCTTTGGCTTTTGAGACCGAAGCCTTCAAGCGTGGATGCTTTGAAGTGAACGAGCAAGGTTTCTTCGCATTTGCCGGGCTCGAATCGCCAGGCGGGAAAAGGAGTCAGATGGCCCGTGAAGCCATCGGTCAGCGCTTGGTTATCAGGATGGATGATTTCAGCGGGATGAAGCCGCGCTAATTCGGCGCGCAATGATTCGGATGGCAGTTCGGTCGCGGCAAATTCACCGGTGGTGATATCGGCATAAGCAACGGCGGCCAATTTCTCGTCGAGGATGACCGATACAAGATAGTTGTTCGCGTCGCTCGGCAAAAGTCCGGGTTCAATAATCGTTCCCGGAGTCACTACGCGGATAACTTTGCGCGGAAAAAGTCCATTGACAGGTGTGTCGCCCATCTGTTCACAGATGGCAACGTGATAACCTTTTTCAATTAGGCGCGCCAAATAATTTTCAACAGCATGATAAGGAATACCCGCCAGCGGAGCGCGCGCGCCCTTGCCAATGGGGCGGGAGGTCAATACAATATCCAGCTCGCGCGAAATCGTTTCAGCGTCTTCGTCGAACGTCTCGTAGAAATCGCCGAGGCGGAAGAAAAGAATGGTGGTTGGATAATCGCGTTTAATTTCGAGATATTGCTGGCGAATCGGAGTGACGTCTTCGTTCGGCATGGGTTCATTCTACGGGAAACGGGAAAATCGGGCAAGGGAGGTTTGCTCGTTGACTTTTGTTTCTACCTAGTGTATAACTTTCAACCAATGCCTGTTGGACATGAGACTGAAATTTATACAGGAAAGGTTTAGAAGGTTTGTCTATCAAAAATAAATTACCGAGTCTGGCTCAGGTCTATCCCGTTTATGCAATAATTGTAATACTGACCTATGGCTGGACGATTTATTGGGCCTTGTGGAAATTGCCCAGCTGGCTGGATTTTTTGCCGCTCGGTGAAATTGGCGTGATTTTCTGTTATCTAGTGGCAACTAATTTTTTCGAAAGCCTGTTGGCACTTTTCGGCGTAATCATCGTTTCATTGGTTCTTCCGCGGAAATGGTTTCGTGAAGTTTTTGTCAGTCGTGGAAGTGTGCTGGCGGCCAGTATTTTAATTTCTATTATGATTTTTGAATATCATTTCGATAAGCCCTCAGATTACTTTTATAAGTTTCCCTCATATTTGCCGCTGATACTTCTTATCGCAGGCGTTTTAACTTTTCTTGCAGGATGGATTCGCATGATCCGCAAAGCCGTTGAAGTTTTTGCTGAGAACGCGGTCATCTTTCTTTTTATATCGTTGCCTCTCAGTTTGTTATCTTTAATAGTCGTGATTGTTCGAAACATCATATGAGGATGAATTTCGATGACGCGGCTTAGCAGAAGAGATTTCCTGAAACTGGCGGCGATGGCGCCTGCGGCATTGGCTTTTTCGCAAACGATTATGCCGAGTCCGCTGGGGACAGATTCACCGAATATCATCGTGCTGGTTTTCGATGCCATGTCTGCGGACAATTTATCGTTATATGGATATCCGCGCAAGACCAGCCCGAACTTTGAGCGGCTGGCGCAAAGATCCACGGTCTATCATTCGCATTACTCGGCGGGAAGTTTTACCACGTCGGGAACGGCATCCTTGCTCACCGGTTTGTATCCGTGGACGCATCGCGCAATAAGCATCAACGGTCAGGTGGCTCCGGCCTTTGCGCAAAAAAATATTTTCTCGTTGTTTGGGAAATCCTATGATCGCGCCGGATTCGGTCAGAACTTTTTGGCGGAATTATTGCTGAGCGAATTTCGTTCAGGGCTTGACGTCCATTTGTCTCCAGCGGCATTCAGCGTCCGCCAACAAGTGGCGGGGACTTTCTTCGAGAACGATACACCTGCCAGCTATTACGCTTTTGATGACTTTCTCTTTCGCTCAAGCTCTTCTCCGCGATCATTGATATTTGGATTGATCGAGCGGGCGCTCTTTGGCTTTCGATTGAAATCAATTTCTACGGTCGGCTATAGCGATAACATTCCTCACACGGATTATAAAATTTATTATCGGCTTGAGGATGTTTTTCGCGGCCTGATGTCGCAGGTGAATCAATTTCGGCGCCCGTTTCTGGCGTACTTTCATCTCTGGTCGCCTCATGCTCCGTATATACCGAGTAAGCAATTTGAACAATTATACAAAAAAGATAAATGGGCTCCGCCCAAGAAACCGAATCATCCATTGGGGGATCAGGTTTCCTTTGGAATCGTGCAGTATCAGCGGCAACAGTACGATGCTTATGTCACGAACGTGGATTGGGAGTTCGGTCATTTCCTGGATGCGCTGGAAACTTCCGGCGAGTTGGATCGGACTTATTTGGTCGTCACCTCTGATCACGGAGAAATGTTCGAGCGCGGCGTCTTTGGACACGATAATCCTTTGATGTATGATCCCATCCTTCATTCTCCCTTGTTGATCTCTGCGCCCGAGCAAAACAGCAGAAGCGATATCTATTCCCAGACCAACAGTGTAGACGTCTTACCGACGCTGCTCAAAATTGCCGGACGCGATGTCTCTGCCTGGTGTGCAGGCCGGTTGCTGCCGGGCTTCGGCGGAGTCGAAGATGATTCGCGTTCCACTTTTTCGATGGATGCAAAACCGGGTTCGTCTTTTGGCAGACTGTCCGTCGCCTCGGTGGCGATGCGCAAGAATGGGTATAAGTTGATTTATTACAAGGGATATACTGGAACCGATTGGTTTGAATTATATAATCTGCATGATGATCCGGAAGAATTGACTAATTTGTTTAATAAAGATGTTTCGATGTCCAATGCAATGAAAGATGAACTGCTGACTACTTTTAATCAGAACAGCGGCCCATTATAGGTTCAATCGTCTTATGATACGCATGAGTCGAAGAGATTTTCTGAAACTGGCGGCGCTGACTCCGGCCGCGCTGGCTTTTTCGCAGACGATGGCTCCGAGTCGGCTGGGAGCAGATTCGCCGAATATTATTGTGCTTGTGTTCGACGCGATGTCTGCGGACAATTTATCGTTATATGGATATCCGCGCAAGACCACACCCAACTTTGAGCGGCTGGCGCAGAGATCAAATGTTTATCATTCGCATTATTCGGCGGGAAGCTTTACGACCTCTGGAACTGCTTCCTTGCTCACTGGTTTATATCCGTGGACGCATCGTGCAATTGACGAAGGCGGGCAAGTGGCTCCGGCGTTCGCGGAGAAAAACATTTTTTCGTTGTTCGGGAAATCCTATGACCGTGCCGGGTTCGGCCAAAATGTCTGGGCGGAATTACTGCTCGGCGAATTTCGTTCGAACCTGGATGTGCATTTGCCGCCCAGCGCTTTCAGCATACGGGAACAACTCGGCGGCGCCTTATTTCAAAAAGATTCGCCCGTCAGCTATTATGCCTACGATGATTTCCTTTATCGCTTGGGCGATTCTCCGAACTCGCTTATCTTTGGCTTGCTCGACCGATTTATTTTTGGTTACCGGCTGAGATCAATTCCCATGGATGGTTATCCGTCCAATAGCCGGAGCGTTGAGAATTATCTTAACATTCCTCATTCCGATAACTATAAAATTTATTACAAACTCGAAGATATTTTCCGCGGGTTGCTGGCACAGATCCAACAGCTTGAGCAACCTTTTTTAGCTTATTTCCATTTGTGGTCGCCTCATGCTCCTTATACGCCACGTCAAGAGTTTATCGAATTGTTCAAAGATGATGGCTTCGAACCGCCGAAGAAGCCGAAGCATCCATTGGGCGATCAGCTTTCTGTCGCGCCGATTCAATATGCGAGACTACTTTACGATGCCTACGTTGCAAACGTGGATTCAGAGTTCGGTCAATTTCTCAACCAGTTGGATGCCATCGGTATGCTCGATAAAACATATTTCGTTTTGACATCCGATCACGGGGAGATGTTTGAGCGAGGTATTATCGGACATGAAAACCCGTTGATGTTCGATCCCGGCCTGCATGTCCCATTATTGATTTCCGCTCCCGGTCAAAAAAGTAGAAGCGATGTTTATTCCCAAACGAACAGCGTGGATATCCTGCCGACGTTGCTTCGGATTGCGGGCCGCGAAGTTCCCGCGTGGACGGAGGGGCAACTGCTTCCGGGTTTTGGCGGAGTGGAAGATAATTCTCGCGCCACGTTTACTGTTGATGCCAAGCTTTGCTCGTCGTTTGGAAAGCTGTCCATCGCTTCGATGGCAATGCGCAAGAATGGTTATAAATTGAGTTATTATTTAGGATATGGTAAAACGGACTGGTTCGAGCTTTATGATTTGCAGAACGATCCGGAAGAATTGACCGATTTGTTTAATGAAAACGATTCAACATCCAATATAATGAAGGATGAACTTCTAACGGCATTCAATAAGAACAGCGGCCCGTTGCAAGGTTGATGTTTTTATGAACAATAATATTTTCAAAGGAAGATCAAATACTATGAAACTCGTTCTACTTCGTCACGGACAAAGCACGTGGAATTTGGAAAATCTATACACAGGTTGGACTGACGTCGGCCTCACCGAGCAAGGCGTCGCGGAGGCGCATCAGGCCGGAAAACTTTTGCGTGAGGGTGGTTATATTTTCGATGTGGCATTCACCTCCGTTTTGCGACGCGCCATTCAAACCCTCTGGATCACCTTGCAGGAGATGAATCTCGAATGGATTCCGGTAACGAATGCCTGGCAGTTGAATGAACGCCATTACGGAGCGTTGCAGGGACTCAATAAAGCCGAGACGGCGCAAAAATACGGTGAGGCACAAGTCAAACTTTGGAGGCGCAGTTACGATGTTCCGCCGCCCTCGCTGGAGTTGACCGATGAACGTCATCCGAAATTTGATCCGCGTTACGCATCGTTGAAACCGGAGGAGCTTCCCGCCGCCGAGTCGTTGAAGATCACGCTCGAGCGCGTGCTTCCTTATTGGCATTCGACTCTTGCGCCAACCATAAAATGAGGCAAGCGTGTGCTGATTGCCGCGCACGGAAACAGTCTGCGTGCGATGGTTAAGTATCTCGATAATATTTCTGATGCGGAAATCCCTGAATTGAATATCCCAACTGGCATTCCCTTGGTCTACGAACTGGATGATGACCTCAGACCCATCAAGCATTATTATCTTGGCGACCCGGAGGAAGTTGCGAAGGCTGCCGCGGCGGTTGCTAATCAGGCAAAAGCAAAGTAATTCATAATTCGATAGTCAGCATTCGATATTCGATGTATTTGCCCTACGGTCATCGAATATCGAATGCTACTTTGCGTAAGTTACCCGCTCCCCATGGAAAAATGCTCGAATCATGTATAGACGATGGGGTATAATGCAACCTAATTTAACGTCAGTTCGTGCCCTGTTGCAAATGGAGATGATGTCGCCCTGCCGTCTCGCACCGCCGCTGCTCATGGCATGCAGGCCATCTAGGCAGCACGAACGATGAGCGGACACTGAGCAAACGCAGTCGTATGAAGTTGAAGGGGAGAGTAATGAAACTGAAATCTATGCTTTGACTGCGGNNCCGCTCACATTGTCCCGATACTTGCACTGATGTGACGTTTTATTAAAAATCTCATTGAAAGAATGCCTGCGCCATGCAAAATAGAAAAGAAAAAGTTTTGTTGCTTGAAAATATCCATGCCGATGCTCATCGCGCATTTGAGGCCAAAGGGTATCAGATTGAGAGCCTTCCCAAAAGCCTGCCTGAGGCAGCCCTGCGGGAGGCATTGGTAGGTGTCACAGCGTTAGGAATCCGCTCCAGAACTGAGATTTCTCCAGCGTTGGTTAGCGCTGCCCCGGATCTGGTTGTCATAGGGGCATTCTGCATCGGAACGGACAAGATCAACTTGTCTGCCTGCACGGAAGCGGGCGTGCCAGTATTTAACGCACCCTTTCTCAATACGCGGAGCGTGGCGGAACTGGCGTTAGGACACATGCTGGCCCTGTTGCGTTTTATCCCCGACCGGAATAATGAAATGCACCAGGGAATTTGGAAAAAAACGGCGTCGGGGGCCATGGAGCTGCGCGGAAAAACCCTGGGCATCATTGGATACGGGAATATTGGATCACAGTTGAGCGTTCTCGCAGAAAATTTGGGAATGAATGTGGTCTTTTTTGATACCTCCGAAAAACTCAGCCTCGGCAACGCGGTGCGCATGGACAGCATGGCTGATGCGCTGCGTGCCGCAGATGTGATCAGTGTGCATGTGAGTGGTTCGCATCAAAATATCAACTTAATCGGCGCGGCACAGTTTGAGATGATGAAGAAAGATTCTATTTTCATCAATTTAAGCCGTGGATATGTGGTTGATATTGATGCGTTGGCGGCGCACCTGCGCAGTGGTAAATTAAAGGGCGCCGCCATTGATGTATTTCCGGCGGAACCTGACAACGGTGAGACATTCTGCTCGCCGTTGCAAGGCATGGCGAACACCATCCTCACCCCGCACATTGCCGGCAGCACCCAGGAAGCGCAAAAGGCGATCGCAGGGTTTGTATCCAACAAGATGCTCAATTACCTGGCATGGGGCGATACGCGCTTGAGCGTCAACTTCCCACATGCCGAGCTTCTTCAGCAGCCGGGCCAACACCGAATCCTGCACATCCACAAAAATATCACCGGCGTCATTGCCGGGGTCAGCCGTGTGTTGGCCGCTGATGGATTCAATATTACCGGTGAGACATTACGCACCACCCACGAAGTGGGTTATGCCTTATTCGATGTGAGTGGAACGATCACAGAAGGTATTGCCGATGCGCTTCGCCAAATCCCTGGAACGATCAGGGTACGAATTTTGTATTAAGATGCTTCCGTTTCCGGCCCGGATGTTCTTCCTGTCGCGGCCTTCGCTTTCCAAATCTTTGCCATGCTCATGACGCAAGTTTATGCCACNNTGTCCCTTGAAAGGACATAACAGTCTTTTATGAATTTACCTTCAGATTTCATTGCGGAATTGCGAAAACATTTCATCGGCGATATTCGGCTCGATTTAAGTTCTAAAATTCTTTACAGCACGGATGCGTCCATTTATCAGATCGAGCCGCTGGGCGTTGTGCTTCCGCGTACTCAGGACGATTTGCAATCAGTGGTTGAACTCGCGGCAAAGTATCGCGTGCCGATTTTGCCGCGTGGCTCAGGTTCATCTTTGGCGGGGCAGGCGGTTGGCGAGGCGTTGATATTGGATTGCTCGCGTTGGCTGGATGCCATCATCAACATTGATCCTGATTCCAAAACTGCAACCGTTGAACCGGGTGTCGTTCTTGCCGACCTCAATCGGGCCGCCGCTAAATATGGCTTGATGTTTGGCCCCGATCCGGCTTCCGCGGAACGTGCCACGCTGGGCGGCGTGATTGGCAATAATGCAACCGGCGCACATTCAATTTTATATGGAATGACTGCCGATCATCTTTTATCGGCGGATGTAATACTCGGTGATGGCTCCATGGAAACGTGGGGAGAAGATAATCGTTCAATAGTTCTTAAGACCGCGCTTGAAATTCGTGATAAGTATGCGACAGCAATTAAACAAAATTATCCAAAGTCATGGCGAAACTCGGCGGGGTATCGGTTGAATTATTTATTACCGTGGTCCGCCTCGCAGCCTCCACAGTGGATTGGCGATTCGTATCCTGCCAATCTTAATGATGAAAAGTTTAACTTGGCGCATCTTCTCGCCGGAAGCGAAGGCACGCTTGCTGTGATTCGCCGTGCGACGATCAATCTTGTATCCAAGCCCAAGCATACGGTTTTAGGGATTCTCACTTACGACAGCATCGCAGAGGCTTGTGACGCTGTTCCAGATTTGCTTAAGCGAAAGCCAAGCGCCATCGAATTAATTCCGCAGATGATTCTTCGGCTGGCGCGATCCATCCCGGCGTATGCATCTCAGATGGAATGGGTAGCAGGCGATCCTTCGGCAGTGCTGGTCGTTGAATTTAGCGGCGACCAGCCTGAGGTCTTGAAAGAAGCGGCGAAGAATTTAGGCGACGATGTCATCATTGCGGAGTCTGCGGAAGATCAAGCGCGCATTTGGAATATCCGCAAAGTGGGATTGGGGATTCTGGATTCGCGGTGNNATTCGCGCCCGCAATCTGCGCGGCCGGTTGCATTTATCGAAGATTGTGCCATCCCGGTTGAACAGTTGGGTGAATTCGTTCGCGAGATCGAGCGAATCATGGCGGCGCATCAAACATACGGCGGAATTTATGCGCACGCTTCTGCGGGATGCCTGCATATTCGTCCGATATTGGATTTGAAGACCGGCGAAGGTGTGCGTTCTTTACGTTCGATTGCGGAGCAAACGTTGGCGTTGACGCTGCGGCTAGGCGGTTCGATGTCATCGGAGCATGGCGACGGGATCGTGCGCGGGGAATGGCTCAAGCAAATCTATGGCGAAGAAATCGTCGAAGCGATGCGAATGCTCAAACGCTCTGCTGATCCGTTTGATTTGTTGAATCCAAAAAAGATGTATGACGCGCCGCCGATGGATTCGCATTTGCGTTATGGAGTGAATTATCAAACCCATGCTTGGACTCCGGCGTTGGATTTTACGCACGAGGATGGTTTATCTGGCGCAATTGAACAATGCAATGGTCAAGGCGTATGCCGAAAAACAACCGGCGTAATGTGCCCATCGTTCCAGGCCACGCGTGAGGAGAAGTATTCGACGCGGGGACGATCCAACCTTTTGCGTGCATTGATTACGAATCCTGTTCTCGAATCTCGAATATCAAAGGGAGAAATTCAATCCTCAGAACTAGAGCGTTCTGTTTACGACGCTCTTGATTTATGCCTGGCGTGTAAAGGCTGTAAGGCGGAATGTCCCAGCGGCGTGGACATGGCGAAACTTAAGGTTGAGTTTCAATATCAATATTACAAATCTCATCGCAGACTGTTGCGTGATTATGTCTTTGGATATTTCCATGTAGCAGCAAAATGGTTCTCTGCATTTTCACCGCTGACTAATTTTGCGACAAGCAATCCATTGACAAAAATTATTGCGGCGCGGATTGTGCGAGTTGCGCCGGAACGACCTTTTCCAATATTCACGTGGAAGCGGGCGGTGCCGGTTCAAAATGGAAATCGTCCGAAAGTAATTTTTCTTTCTGATCCATATGCGCGATATGTAGAACCGCAAGTTGAACAAAGTGCGTTCGATATTTTGGATTTACTGGGATTTGATGTTTATATCCTGCCGGTGGTCAGCGCGGGCGCGGCTTTGATCACGAAAGGCTTTTTGGATTCCGGCCGCCGCCACGCAGTAAAAGTCTTGGATGCTTTAAATAAAATTGATCCTGATTCTTCGCTGCCAATTATTGGAATTGAGCCACCAGAAATTTATTCGTTCAAGCATGATTATCTGGATTTGCTTCCGAAGCGTGCGGACGAAATCTCCCACCGCGTGGAAAAGGTTTGGTTGATGGAAGAGTTTCTCGTCCGGTCTGACGCGTTTAAGTCTTATTGTTCACATATGGAAATTAATAATTTTCCGAAAGTAAAATTTCATCCGCACTGTCATCAACGCGCGGAAGGCCCGTCCGCCGATGGATTTTCCAATGGCATTGATGCAACCGTCGAAGCGTTGCGAAGTTGCGGATATGATGTCGAACTTCTCGATGACGGATGCTGCGGTATGGCTGGCACATTTGGTTACGAGGCTGAGCATTATGATCTTTCGATGAAAGTTGGCGAGTTGAAATTGTTGCCGGATTTGCGCGCTTCAAGTTCCAGCGATAAAACATGCGTGGTGGCTTCCACGGGCGCGGCGTGCCGTATGCAAATCGTTCAAGGGACGGGAATCCAGGCACAACATCCGGTTGTGCTTTTAAAGAATCGGTTATTGAGAACCATATAATAAATCTTAAATAGACCTCTTGCAAAAGTATTTCCTTGCCACGGATTGACACAGATTCTCACTGATTTTTAAAAATTCATGCGAATCAGTGAAGTCCGCGGCAGAAAAAAACACCAGATAAACTTACGCCACGGCTTATGCAAGAGTTTTAATATCATTCCCTTTGGGGGTTATAATCTTTTTATCCATGCGAAAATATTTCACCTGGGTCTCTGTGGGACTTTTGGTATCTTTTGCTCTTGGCTTCCTGCCCGTTGGAATCTATTCTGCGCAGGCATCTGATCTATCCGCCACCTATAGCCCTTATGCTTTGATAAGCGCAGTCAATATACTGCGAGCTTCCAATGGGCTGCCTGCATACAATTCCAATTCGATATTAATGGCAACGGCGCAGGCGCAGGCGAATTATATGGCTTCGATTGGGTCGTGGTCGGATTATGGCCCCGGCGGCTCTACTCTCGGCGAACGCTTGTTGGCTGCGGGTTACCCGTTAGCCGGAGATTTATCCGAGGGTGGGATTGCTTCCCAAAACGTGATTCAGGGAACTTCAAGCATGACTCCGCAAGCCGCTGTCCAGGCATGGATGGGCGACTCAGTGCACCAAATTGCGCTGCTTTCCACGGGCTTGTCTGATATTGGCGCGGGGGTGACCTATTCCGGCGGTGATGTATATTATGTGATTGATTGCGCACAGCCTACCGGCAGCGGACGACAGCAGGCGTATACGCCCTCAAGCTCGAACAGTGGAGGCCAAATCAGTGGCACGCCTGTTTCACAAGAGCAGACGATTCCCATGGCCATTGTCAGCACGCCGGACCAGGGCGGAAATGTTTATCATATTGTTCGACAGGGGCAGGCCTTATGGCAGATCGCAATCGCTTATAAAGTTAAAATCGATGATATCAAGACCTTGAATAGTTTATCGTCCGATGTGATTTTTCCCGGCCAAAAACTATTGATTATGAATGTTGGAACGCCGATGCCTGTTTCGCCAACTGCCGGGCCGACGCTTGATCTTTCCACGTTCACACCACTGCCAACGCTCGAAGTAGTAACGCAAACTGTAACCGCAACCGGAATCCCAACCGCGAGGCCGTCCGCGCCTGTTCAAAGCCGGAACGGAGCGACGGTGGTCGGCGGGATTGTCTTGGCTGCGCTGTTCGCGGCAGGTTTGATTGCATGGGTTAGCCGTCAGCGTCCCATTTGATTTTATGAAGGAGCAGATATATAGAAGTTAAGCAACCGTTCAAATGGTTAAGTTCTCTTGGCCTTGAATTTAGAGACCAGAGCGTCTGCAATACCGGGGAACAGAAAAGCCACGAGAACCAGAACGCTCCAACTTCGCGGCAGGATAACCATTCGGCGCGGGTGGCGGATCAGGCGGGCGATCTGATCAGCCACATAGTTGGTCGGCATCAAGCCGGGATGGTGAGGCGCATCCGGTCTGACTTCGACATGCGCCTTAAGGCGAGGCGTGATCTCGGAGGGAGTATAACCGGGGCAGAAGGCAGACACATGGATGCCGGAATCGCGCAGCTGGCGGCGCAGCGAATCAGAAAAACCGAACACACCGAATTTGGTCGCGCAGTAGACACTGCTGCCGGGCGTGGCAACCAATCCTTCGATTGAGGCAACGTTGATGATATGCCCTGACTTCTGTCCGAGCATCACAGGCAGAACCGCCTGGGTGCACTCGATGAGCGCGATCAAGTTGACCTGCACTTCATTTCGTATCTTGTCCGGCTCAAGATCAACGAGCGGCTCATCGTAGGATATTCCCGCGTCATTCAATAGCACATCGATCCGCCCCCAGCGATCCAATGTGGCCTGCACCATGTGGTGGATGTCGGCGCGATTGGTTACATCGGTTGGCACGATCAGCGCCTCGCTTCCCAATTTCTCGACATCGCTGGCAACGCCCTGCAGTCGATCTGCGCGCCGGGCAGCCAGTGTGAGACAAACGTTTTCGCGAGCGAGACGCCGTGCGGTTGCCGCGCCGATCCCACTGGATGCGCCGGTGATAATTATTACGGGTTTGTTCATGGAACTCCTTAGCGATGCAGATTTTTTGCGGCAATAAAGCTCAACCCTTGCCTGGTTAGTGCAAGGGCCGTATCGTTCGCNNCGATCACTTCTTTTTTCTCGCGGAAGTAATCGAGAATATCGGATGGATGGCTGCGACCTTGTTCCGTTTCGGGATTGCCGCCTTCATGTTTGGCCGCGATGTTTGCGATATGGTCGGCAATCTGCATCAATTCGTCACGGCGATTATAGGGTTGGATGATGATGCTCTTCCAAGTCTCGGTGATGTGATGCTCGAAGCGCACCACTTTCTCGAAGCCGAGCGCTTTGCGGAATTCGGAGGTCAATTCCATTGTCTCATTATTAATTGAGTTTGACCAGTTGAATCCGATCAGCGGACTCGTTCCGTCTTCGCGGCTGAAGAGTTTTGCCATCGTCATGATCCATAACGCGTGGTAGGGATTATCTGAGCCGAAGAACACCGAAATCTTGAACTGAATATTCACGCCGAGACGATACAACAAGAATCCAAGCAGGATCGTTCCGGCGTTGAAGTTGAGCACATGCTGAACGCCATAGTTTGTATAGTAATACAGAAACTCGTCAAGCCACATCAACGCATGATCGTTGGGTTCTCCAATGCCGCCGAAATATCCTGTGATGGTGGCGGGCCCGCCCAAGTGCGGATTCGAGCCATCGGTACCTTTGGTATCAAGCGTCTCGACGAAGGATGCGCCGATGATATCGAGCGCGGCGACGATGGCGGGCAGGTCGCCATCCGCCTCGGACTCTTTCATGTTCCTCACCGCGATGAATCGTCCAGGGACAAGTGTCTTCTCCGCAATGGCTTTCTCAGCCATCGGTCGGATCCACGGGAAGTATTGCAGGGCCGAGACTTCGAGCGTGACCGCATATTTGTCCTTGAACTTCATCTTGTTCGCGGCCTCGCCCAAGACTTTGCGGCGATAATCCGCCACGGAAGTGAACGCGCCGCGGTCACGCTGTTCGATCAGCCAATTCAAATCCTTGATGGCTTCGGGGTTGCGCTCCTGCACGATCTTGAAGAGATTCTCCATTTTGCGCGCGGCGCGATGTTTGCGGTTGATCTCCTGCGGCGTGCCATACTTTGCGACGACATCGAAGAAGTTCTTCATGACTTGCGATTCGGGATCAAGGAAGACGGAATTTACAGCTTGGACTTTATTCGGTGAGATCTTGAGGAGTTTCTGTAGATCGCTCATGGTTGTCTCCTTTTAATACTAAAACCCTAAAGGTCTTTAAGACCTTTAGGGTTTCTTATTTAATCCAACATCTTTTTCAATTCGTCATACTCTTCATCTTTCATCGTGAACCAATTCTCTGGCTCCGGGAATTTTTTAGCGATGACTTCATCGTGATATGCCTTCAGCCCGTTGAGGATGACTTCGCCGGCATTGCCAAACACCTTTGCCATCTTCGGCTTGAACTTCGGA
>PLNY01000449.1 GCA_003141915.1 Anaerolineae bacterium
CATCGGCTCCGATTCGATGTTGGTCGCGCCGATCAAGATCGGGGATCGTGACAAGACCGGCGCGGGCGCCGTGGTGACGAAAGATGTTCCGGCAGATATGCTTGCAGTCGGTGTGCCGGCGCGGGCGATCAAGAAGTTGGAAAGAAAAACGCAAAACGCAAAAGATAAAAAGTAAAATACAAGGATATGATTACGCTAACCAAAGAAGAAAAACAATCTTTGATCGATCTTGCCAACGAAGCGCGCCGACGCGCCTATGTGCCTTATTCCAATTATCCGGTCGGCGCGGCATTGCGGACGAAGACCGGCCGCCTGTTCACCGGCGTCAACGTGGAGAACGCCGCCTATCCCACAACGATTTGCGCGGAACGCGTGGCGGTCTTCAAGGCAGTTTCAGAAGGCGAGCGCGAGTTTGAAGTTATCGCGGTTGTCACAGATAACGGCGGCTCGCCGTGCGGTTCATGCCGTCAGGTGCTGGCCGAGTTTGGATTGGACACCATTGTATTGATCGCGGATGGTCAAGGCAAACTTATCAAACAAACAACGGTTCAAGAATTACTGCCTGAGGCATTTACTCCTGAAAGCCTTTCGCGGAAAGTTTAGAATAGGATGAGGAAATGTTTAGCCAGCCATTCTTTATCCCGTCTGCGTTGATTGCCTTGCTTTCGCTTCCGCTGATCTTTGGTTGGATTCCCCGCCAGGTATTCTATGGTGCGCGTACCCCGAAGACGCTTTGTAATGACGATATTTGGTATCCAGCAAATCGATTCGCGGGTATAGCCCTTTTGGCTTCCAGTTGCATTTATTTTGCGGTAGCATGGACCCTTCCGGATGCAACGACCGTTACCAATATTGGCTTCGTGATCTGGTTCATCCATCTTGGCGCATTTGTGATTCCGCTTATTGTCAGCCTGCTCCTGATTCGTTCCTTTATCCAAACTTTGTAAATGCGCGATACATACCACTCCCTTCGTGTGGAAGCTGTGGTGCTTCGCCATTCCGATTATGGCGAGGCCGACCGCATCTTGACTCTCTACACGCGCCAGCTTGGGAAAACGCGCGCCATCGTCAAAGGCGCGCGCAAACTCACCTCGCGCAAGGCGGGACATCTCGAACCGTTCACACACGTCAAGCTTCAACTCGCCACTGGCCGCGACCTGTTCATCGTCTCGCAGGCCGATACGATTGACGCGTATCTGCCTCTGCGCGAAGATTTGATGTTGACTGGTCATGCATCATATGTAATTGAATTGCTCGACCGTTTTACTTATGAAGACAATCTCGAACATCCGGCTTTATTTCGTCTGTTGACTGAAACGTTATCGCGTCTCGCATCTTCCTCTGACGTTTGGCTGGCGATCCGTTATTATGAGATGCGCCTGCTCGATGAGCTTGGATTCCGTCCGCGGCTCTTCGAGTGCGCCAACTGCGGACGCGAGATTCAACCCGAAGATCAATTCTTTTCATTCAGCGCGGGCGGAGTCATTTGCCCGACTTGCGGAAGAGGCTTGCCGAATCTCACGAGCATATCAATGGATACGCTCAAGTATTTGCGCCACTTTCAACGCTCAAGCTATCGCGAAGCTTCCCGTGCGCGTCCCAGCCACGAGGTCCAGAAAGAAGCGGAGACTTTGATGCAGGGATATTTTACGTATCTGCTCGAACGCGAATTGAATTCGCCGGGATTTCTGAAACAGGTGCAGTAGAAGGAATATCAAAATATCGCGATTTTAAATTCAGGATGGGTTTTTCCAGAAAGTAGTAGCTTAGACTGGCAATTATGATCGTCAAAATTAGCGAGAAACAGAAAAACTCGGCGGAGCCAACGGGGTAGGGCAGGGCGTATCTTTTGAATAGGGATGCCAAAAGTGCAATTACAAGCACATGATAAACATATAGTCCGTATGAAATTTTTCCAAGATAGCGGAGTATGCTGCCGTTCAGGTCGCTGTTGAATAATTTCGTTCTAACGACACAAAAGATCAGGACGGCGAACAAATAATTCAGGAGGCTGTATCCCCAGACTTCTTTATAGGCGCCCATCAGCGGATATTTATATCCAAGGTTTTTCAACACAAATTGGCCGGTTACGATATAGTCGGCGATGAGTCCCGCCGCCGGTGTAATAAGCGTCAATCCCAGAAGTTGGAGGCGCGGATGCGGAATCTCAAATCTTGAAATAAATGCTCCCAGCGCAAATGCATCTACATGAGAGAAAGGAAGCACATAGGTTGCCATTTGAGGGCTGTCCAGCAGAAAGGGAAAAAAGGTGATGTCGATAAATGAGGGTCGTAATGAGGCGAAAGACCGGCCCCAGAGCAATTGCAACAAGACAAAGTTTTTTGAAATGTTTTCCAGGTATGAGAAAGATAAGCAGAGGCCAGATCAAATAAAACTGCTCTTCGACGGAAAGCGACCACAAATGACCAAACACCCAGGTCGTTTGATAGCTTGCGCTTGCCATGAAAAAATCGTAGACATAAAAAAGGCCATACCAAATACTTTGATGATATTCCTGACTGTAGTTCTTTAAATATGGGCTTATATTAAGGTTCGGGATTATTAATGAAATCAGCGTTAAAACCAACAGGTAAAAGAAGTATAACGGAATGATCCGCAGCGCGCGCCTTCCGTAAAACTTTGAGAAGAATTTCCTGCCGGGTAGTGAATCTTTCATCCGCAATAATATATCTGTGATGAGAAATCCCGAGAGCACAAAAAACAGGTTAACGCCCACCCATCCAAAAGAAAGATTGCCGGTATGAATGGCAAAAACGCTCAAGAAAGCCAGTGCTCGCAATCCATCCAATCCGATGATCATATTATCTCCATATTTTTTGGCTGAGTATAATGTAAAGAACAGTCTTTGACCGCGCTTATTTCATCCGTTTTCCCCAATTCAGTACAAACAACCAAGCCGCAGCTACCACAACCGGTTTGAAGACGCGCCAGAAAAATTTCTGGAACCATGCCCAGTGCAGATGATAAAGAATATGCGTGATGCCGGTGCGGATGGTGAGCGCTTGCCCAAGCGGACTGAACAGGATTCGGCGGCGATAATCGCGGAATGAGAAATCGTTTTGGGCAAACGCATCTCGTATCACTTTTGCCGCGATCAACCCATATCCCAATGCAACGCTGATTCCTTCGCCGAAGATTCCATCCGCGCCCGCCGCATCGCCGACAAGGATCACGCGCGGCGCCGAGAATTGATTGAACGGACTGAACCATCGGATGGGATGTCCTTTGAGTTCGTATTGATTCAGGTCAAAACCGTGGCGCAACATTTCGT
>PLNY01000343.1 GCA_003141915.1 Anaerolineae bacterium
GTGGATTTTTCCAAAGCAGCGATGAGAACTTTGCTGGCATTCAGCGCATCGGCGTCGAGGCGCGGCGCGGGAGCCAAGGCGAGGATCAAAGGATTTTTAACGTCACCCAGCGCGGCAGCCGGGAGAGACGCGGGAGGCGCCACCGTCGGTGTGACGGTTGCAATGATCGGTGCGGGCGAAGCAGTCGGATGCGGACTATTTTTCAGTCCACAACCATATATTGCAACCAGAAGCAGCAAAAGCAGTCTTTTCATCCGTTTTCTAACGACTTTCTATCGTGGTAATCATAAAGCCTTGCTATAATAAGACATAACCATGAGGAGAGTATCATGAAGGAAAACCGTGGCTCTATTTTAATTCAGCTTTTGATATTGGTTGTGGTTGGGTTTGGCGTCTATTACATTATACAAACAGTACACGATGCTGCCCAACAGGCCGTCGCGCCGTGGGAGCAAGCCAATAACGCGATGCAGACCCAGGTCTCCGACCTGATGCATCCCACGCCCACGGTCATCCCGGACCCAATAACGTATATCAATCAAATCCAGGCTTTGGCGCGGCTGGAGACGATTCAATACACGGTGGAACAAGTTGTAACGGTTGAAACCAATCAGGGAACGCTGGCTTTTCTCTTCGGCGATAAAATGCTTTGCCAGGTTCATGGAACCGTGATTGCGGGTATCGATATGTCTCAGCTTCAGCCGGGCGATATGAACCTGCAGACCGGAGTCCTTTATGTCAAACTGCCCACCGCTGAAATCTTTACAACTTCACTGGATGAGAGCAAGACGCAAATCTATAATGTGCAGAACGGACTTTTCGTTACACCTGATCCGAACCTGGTACTCTCCTGCCTTCAGGGCGCAAAGGACAAGATCACTCAGGCCGCGCTGGATGATGGCATTCTCAATACTGCAAACCAGAATGCGCAGACTTATCTTACCAAGTTCTTCGCTGCGCTTGGGTATCAAAATACAATCTTTAACAAATAGCTGAAGACAACATCCAACTCTAAACTTCAAAACAGCGTTCGATCAGTTGTTGAATATCTTCTCCTTGGTCAAATCCGAGCCATGCGAGAAATTCGGCGTTGCCTTTCGGTCCCAACAGCGGAGACTTGATCAAGCCGCGTACACTGAATCCTTCAGCTTGCGCAAAGGTCAACACATCCCCTAAAACCTGACGATGAATGGCCGCATCGCGGATCACGCCATCGCCGCGCGCCACATCTTTCTTTCCGGCTTCGAATTGAGGCTTGATGAGGGCGATAATGTTTCCTTCCGCTTCTGAACCGCTAAGAGCGCTAAGATTTAATTTTTCTTCGCGGACTTTGCGCTCTTCGCGGTTAATCTCTGAACGCAAAAGCCAAGGTTTGACCACCGGTAATAGAATTTTTAATGAAATGAATGCGGCGTCAATCGTCGCAAGCGATATTGCCTCTGGCAGTGATTCGACAAAGCGCGCGTTGGTTTCTTCCATGACGACAATACGCGGATCATTGCGTAATTTCCAGTGCAGGATTCCTTTGCCAACATCGATGGCATACACTTTCGCCGCGCCGCGTTGAAGCAGACAATCGGTGAAGCCTCCGGTCGATGCTCCGACATCCGCACAGGTCAAACCTGTTACATCAACCTTGAATCCTTCAAGCGCGGCATCGAGTTTCTCGCCGCCGCGCGAGACAAAGCGCGGACCGGAGTCAATGGTCAGCGTGGAATTAGGTTCAATCGCGGCAGCCGCTTTGAGCGCGGTCTGACCGTTGACGCGGACTTGTCCGGCCATGATCAGTGCCTGCGCCTTGGCGCGGCTTTCAGCGAGTCCGCGTTCGAAAAGCAAAACATCCAAACGAACTTTAGCCACGGATGTATTTTAACAGTAAAATATCCTTATGTTCAAAGCCCTGATAAAAACCATGCGTCCGCGTCAATGGTCGAAGAACATCTTTGTGTTCGCCGCGTTGGTCTTCGACAAGCAATTATTTCATCGCACCGCTTTTCTTGAAACACTTGCTGGATTTTTCCTATTCTGTTTGATCTCAAGCAGTGTTTATATTTTCAATGACATCGTGGACATCGAGGCCGACCGGCAGCATCCTGAAAAAAAGAATCGCCCAATTCCTTCCGGTCAATTGCCTTTGAGTGTGGCATGGATTGCGGGGATTCTATTAACCGTGATGACGCTGGCGGTCAGCTATTATATGGACGAAGAATTTGCCGTCGTTCTGCTGACATACTTTCTGCTCAATCTCGTTTACTCGCGCTGGCTCAAGCATATTCCGATTATTGACGTCTTGGTGCTGGCTGCCTGCTTTGTTCTGCGCGTGGAAGGCGGCGTCACGTTGATCGATGTGCAGCGCTTCTCGCCGTGGATCTATATCGTGATGACTTTGCTGGCGCTTTATCTCGGCTTTGGCAAGCGGCGCGCCGAACTGGCTTTGCTGGCACAAGACGCAGGCTCGCATCGGAAAGTGTTTGAGGGCTATACCATTCCTTTGCTCGATCAATATATTCTGATCGTCTCAGGCACGACCATCATCGCGTATTCGCTTTATACGTTTACTGCGCCCAACGTTCCAGCCAATCACAGCATGATGCTGACGATCCCATTCGTGCTCTATGCCATCTTTCGTTACATGTATTTGATTCAAATCGAACACGCGGGCGGCGCACCCGAAGAAATTTTGTTATCGGATCGTCCATTACAGATCGCGATCCTTTTATGGGCATTGGCTGTGCTGGCCGTCTTCTATCTTTTCCCGGCATGACCTCCGTTTCCGCACCCGGAAAAATCATTCTCTTTGGCGAACATGCCGTTGTCTATGGACGGCCTGCCTTAGCTGTTCCCGTCACTCAAGTTCATGCAGATGTGGAGATTTCAGACTCATCCAAAGATGGAATCTGGATTGATGCGCCGGATATCCATCTTCATGCCGAATTGAACTCGCTTCCCTCCGACCATCCGCTGGCTGCCGTTATTCATAAGTTTTTCGCCCCCCTTTCATCCCCCCATTTTCTCAAAGAGAAAATGGGGGGACAGAGGGGGGTAGAAATCAAGATCACTTCCACGATTCCCGTCGCATCGGGACTCGGCTCCGGCGCCGCAGTATCCGTCGCATTGATATGCGCCTTATCATCTCATCTTAGTCATCCAATGACAAATGAACAAGTTAATGCGTTGGCATATGAGATCGAAAAGATTCATCACGGCACGCCATCTGGAATTGATAATACAGTCATCACTTATGCCAAGCCCGTTTACTTCGTCAAAGGTCAGCCAATTGAAATATTTAGAGTTGGTAAACCATTTACCGTCGTGATCGGTGACACGGGAATCTCTGCTCCGACTAAAGAAGCAGTTGGCGATGTCTGCGTTTTGTGGGAAGCAGACAAAGCGCGATGGGAAAAAGTGTTTGATAAGATTGGCGAGATTGCGAAGAAAGCAAAAGAGAAAATAGAGAATGGAGAATCGGAAGAACTTGGTGAGTTAATGAATCAAAACCACGCATTGTTGCAGGAGATGACTGTGTCATCTCAAGAACTCGATCAATTCGTTGAAGCCGCGCGCAAAGCGGGCGCGTGGGGCGCGAAGCTGTCCGGCGGCGGACGCGGCGGCAACATGATCGCGTTGGTCAAGCCTGAAATAGCGGAAACCGTCGCCGGGTCGTTGAAAGAGGCGGGCGCAAAGAATACGATCATCACAACGATAAATTCATGAGCCTGTTTATTTTGAAACTTATTCTAGCCCCGGTTATCATTGGCGGCGCAAGTTTAGCAGGTCGCCGCTGGGGTCCGGCGGTCAGCGGCTGGCTGGTGGGATTGCCGCTTACCTCCGGGCCGGTGATTTTTTTCCTCACACTGAGTCATGGCACGGCCTTTGTGACGGCTGCCATTGCTGGCACATTGAGCGGCGGCTTCTCACTGGTTGCATATTGTCTGGTCTATGCCTGGCTGGCGGTTCGATTCGATTGGCGGATTGCGCTGATTGGAAGTATGCTGGCTTACTTTGGGATCGTGCTGCTGATGCAAAACATGATCATTTCGTTCGCGCCTTTGATCATCGCTGTGACTTTGACGATCCTGCTCGGCCTGCTTCTGATGCCGAAGGATGGAGCGATGCAACTCAACGATGTTCAACCGGGACGCTGGGATATTCCTTTGCGAATTTTGATTGGCACAACCTTCATCATTCTATTAACCGAGACGGCGCCGCTGCTTGGTTCGCGCCTCACCGGATTGTTGGCGACCATTCCGCTGTACACAGCGATTCTCGCCGTGTTTGAGCATCGTCTCAATGGACCGGCGGGCGCGGCCAGCGTTTTGCGCGGTTTGTTGCTTGGCTTATTCGGCTTTGCAGGATTCTTTCTCACGCTTTCTTTGTTGATTGAAAGTTCAGGAATTACAATTGGGTTTCTGGCGGCTATCGCCACCGCGCTGGTTGTTCAAGGTTTTTCTTTTTTGATTTTGCGACTGGAACATCACAAGAAGGATAGTATTGTATGAATAATAATCGGATTTCATTGTTGGAAAATATCCCTATGGCAGCAGTATTGGGTGATCGCAGATGAAAACGTTTTTTGCAAAGAATAAGTTTCTTTATCTATTTTTTGCGGCAGGCATGATGGTTGTGTGCGCGGCTTGCAGCGCCAGCAACCAGGTCGCTGTCACGCCGACGCCGGATCGCTCGCCGGATGTGCGCGCCGATATGAATAGATATAACCAATACTTTTCGCAAATGAATGCGGATGAAATGGCGTCTTTGTTTGCGCCGGGCGGCGAAGTTTATGATACGGGCTTATTGCAAGCCAGCGGCCCCGACGCGATTCGCAGTTATCTGAGTCAAACATTCAGCGCCGCGCACATCGATTCGCTGACTGCAACCGTTGATTCGATTTTCATCAACGGAAATGTAGCGGCTGTGTTTGGCACGTACAATGAAAAGACAACCGGCGCAACAGGTCAAAGCGGCGAAACGAAACTGCGATACGTTGCGGAATGGATTTATCAATCGAATGGTCAATGGTTGTTGAACCGTGTCAGCACGGTTATGTTGCCATAATATCTAATAGGAGCTCTCATGAACATCTTCCTCACAGGCGGCGCGGGCTATATCGGTTCGGCCACCGCGCAAGCTTTGCTCGATGCCGGACATTCCGTCACGGTTTATGATTCGCTGGTTACGGGTCATCGCGCCGCAGTTCCGGAAAAAGCAGACTTCATCCATGCATCGTTGGATGATACGCACGCGTTAGCGGATGCATTAATCAGCGGCGAGTTCGATGCTGTGATGCACTTTGCAGCATTCATCGAAGCAGGCGAATCGATGAAGGACCCCGGACGATTCTTCCATAATAACTTTGTCAATTCATTGAGCTTGATCGAATCGGCGACGCGCGCCGGAATCAAGAAGTTCGTCTTTTCGTCCACAGCGGCAGTCTATGTTTCGAGCGACCAGCCTCTCACCGAAGATTCACCGCTCGGCCCGACCAATGTGTATGGTCAAACCAAATTGATGACCGAACAAGCATTGGAATGGTATCGCCAAATCCATGGACTGCATTTTGCTGCGTTGCGTTATTTCAACGCTTGCGGCGCATTGCCCGGACGCGGCGAAGCGCATCAACCGGAATCGCATCTCATCCCGCTGGTGTTGCGCGTCGCACTCGGCGAACGTTCATCAGTATCCGTCTTCGGCACGGATTATCCGACGCCNNACGCCCGACGGCACGTGCATCCGCGATTACATCCACATTGCGGATTTGGTTTCCGCGCACTTGTTGGTATTAGGCGCTTTGGATAAAAAAGATAAATTTGTTTACAACGTTGGAAGCGGAAGCGGCTATTCGGTGCGCGAAGTGATCGAGACTGCGCGCAAAGTAACCGGTAACGCGATCCCCGTTATCGAGTCTGCGCGGCGCGCTGGTGATTCGGCGCGGCTCGTCGCATCCTCGGAAAAGATCCGCCGCGAGCTGGGATGGAAGCCGAAGCATGACAATCTGCAAGACATCATTGCCAGCGCGTGGGATTGGCATCGGACTCATCCCAATGGATATGAGTCATAATGTCATTGCGAGGAGCCGCTTTTCAGGCGACGTGGCAATCTCAACTTACAACCAAGAAATGATTACATCATCGTAACGAGGAGATTGCTTCGCTACGCTCG
>PLNY01000125.1 GCA_003141915.1 Anaerolineae bacterium
TGCGTCTCAGTGTTGATGCTTGCAAGAGCATTGGCAAGTTGAGCGTCTGATCCTGCCGTCATAGGGACGTTTGAGGCGAACAGGCTCCACGCAGCAAGCTGGTCGTCAATGTCGTTTCCGAGGTTTTTCTTGGCGTCCGAGTAGAGCCAAGCGGCCTCTTTGTCCAGCGTTCCGACTACGGCGGTAGGAGTGACGTTCCAAGTCTCTCCCTGTGTAATTTCGTTGTTGAAGCTGAGGCACATCATGTCCTGAGATGTTCCCCCGTTAAGGCTAAGGTAGTACGGATAGGCGTAAACGCCGTCCGTCTGGTTGGAGCCAGTTCCGGTTAAGGTTAGGGTATCGGCTGAGGCGAACTGCGTGCAAAGTGCGCACAAGGCAAAAACGAGTGCAAATACTTTCATTCTTCATTTCCTTTCAGCATGGTGCAGTGTTTTAGGGGGAGATCACTTTGCGCACCCTTCCATAGAATTCAAGAAGAGGATTAGACCATAGGTGGACAGGAATACCAAAATGCAAATCAGACTCCAATCCAGAATTGGTAATGGCAGATGAATTCTGAATTTCTTAGAATCCTGCGGCGGCTCAAGAGAATCAAGAGCGGCATAGTACCTTTCCATAAGCTCTCTAGCGTCATCGGAGAAGCGAAGCATGTCCATCGTTCGGCCTTCAATCCAAGCCAATTCAGCCTGTTTATGACATTTCTCTGCTTGAACCAAGAATTGAGATTCTATGCGATGCTCGGCGATCTTCATTTTTCCAGACTCCTTTCGCCACTTCAAATTGTAATTCATAGAAAAAGATGGCGTTTACAACCTTTCGCAACAATTGAAAACAAGTCAGAACAAGATTCAAAAGCGCAGAAGTATGAAGGTGAAATGAATCCCCGCGCAGGAAAATCACTGTTTCTTGTGACGCGCCAGGATTTTATTGATCGTAGAAGGATGCCACGGAGACTTTCCGTGCTTTGTTCCCCGCGTTGGAACTCCATCAGAATTAAGGATTTGCGCGATCTGGTCTGGTTTGTTTCCTGCGGCGCGTAGGACAATCATTCTGGCTACTACTTCCTTTTCTCCGGGGTAGTCGGGATGCTCTCCGTATCCTTTTCGTCCCTCGCATCGGCCCGTCTCAGCCTTCTGGCGTTCTCTGGCTCCCCTGAGCTTCAAGACGATTACGCATCGGTCAAATTCTGCGACCGCCGCTAGTATTTGCCTAATCAATTTAGCGGTAGGATTGGCGTCATTCCCTTCGGTTAGGTCTACCCCTCCAGAGGCCGAAATGACCTTGACTCCGATCTTCTGGAATTCCCGAATGATGACCTCGGCAACGATCATATCCCTTGCCAGAANNATGACCTCAGCGACAATCATATCCCTTGCCAGCCTGTCGCTCGACTCCACGATCACAAGGCCGATTCCGTGCTCTCTGACGTACTGTAGACACGCCGATAGTCCTGCGCGGCCCTCCAGTTCCATCTTGCCGGTTACGCCCTCGTCACGGAACTCCTCGACAATTTCAATGCCGTTAGGGGTAGTGTATTTGAGGTTGCATTCTCTTTGGCGATCCCAAGTATCGCCATCAATTTGCCCATCCCCGGAACAGCGCATGTAGCTGACAGCGGCAATCATTTATTTTCCCTCAAACGATCTTGTAAGGCTAACGCAATCATTCCCGGATTAGCCCTACCTTGAATCTCGAAACACATGCACGGCTCATCGTCTTCTTCGATTCCGCCAACATCCCCAACAATAATCCTGACGGTAGGAAAAATATTTGAGACCAATTGGTTTATTTTTTCCAAACTTCCAAAACCTGTTTTGTTCGGATCGACCCAAAAATCAACATAGAATCGACCGCGACCAATTTGCGATGGTTTTGGATTCGCATGACCACCGCAACTACTAAATGTCTCAATGCCTTTGAACTTGTTGAGTATACAAACCAGTTCTTTTACTCTTTCGTCGATCATAAAATCCTCTCCAGCCAGACGATTATGGCAACGCCCATGACCATGAGCAGCACTTCCCACCAGTGAAACGACTTTGGATTGGTGGTCATTCCTTCAACCCTCTCGTCTGCACATCAAGCATACATTCCATGCGGTGATTGAGTTCGGCAAGTTGTGCTGCGATCTCGACAAGAGCGCGTCCGCACCCCATGATAGCCAAAGCGGTTTGTTGTTCAATGCCTTTTCCTTCAAGCAAAGAATCGGCAATATCCTTGATGAATGTTTCCCTTATCTGGTCAGAATTCATATCCGTCATCCTCTCCCTGTTTGGTCCTTCGCGGCTTCGGAAGTTCAATCTCGATCTTCGGTTTCGGAGCCGGTTTGCGTTTCTTCTTGACGCCGTTCCATTCTCTTGAGCGGCACTCTCGGTTCGGGCAAGCATCTGGCAGTCTGCTTGCTATGCTTACCCATTCTACCATGCAAGCATCGCAGCGTAAAGACTTGCCGGGAACCATTACGTCACCGAGGATCATGCTTTGCGCTCCACGTTGCATAAAAAACGCCTAAAGTGAAGAACCAAGAGCGATCAAACCACGAGTCAAAACGGGTAGTAGTTGGTAGCCATAGGTGCGGGAAGAAAACGGAAGTAATAATCGAGTACAGAGCGAAGCAGATAGACACTGTAACACTTATCAATGCCGCATTTTTGTACGTCATAGTTTAGCCTCTTTCTCTGTTGCTTGCTCATCCTCATCAATGGCTTTTTGGATACCAGCGATGAAGTCCTCTTTCGTCAAGACTTTCCAGCCGTCGCCAAGGACACTAACGATTGTGTTGCAGGCGCTTTCGGTTTGTGGACGCCAGCGGAGTCCCTGTCCTTCCGGGTCTATCCC
>PLNY01000353.1 GCA_003141915.1 Anaerolineae bacterium
TGATTTGCGGAATGGTTTGGCCTGCTGCTTTTTCTATTTCAGCATCAAGGTCAACGAACGGCAAACGTAATCGTTCAGCCAGCGCTTTGCCGACGGATGATTTTCCCGCTCCGGGCGGGCCGTAAAGAAAAATATGTTTCATCATCATTCCCAAAAAACGTGCGATGTATTATCCATCTTCAAATCTTCAAGCGTTGCTTTGCGTAATTCTGCAAAGCGCGGCAGCATTTCACTCAGCGAGTCGCCGCCGAGTTTTTCGATCAGCGCATCCGACAAAACAAACGCGACCATCGCTTCGAGAATCGGAACCGCGCGTGGAACCGGACAAAAGTCCGAGCGTTCGTATTTGGTCGGAGATTCGGACCCCGCTGCCAGGTCAACGGTTTGTTGCGGAGTTAAAGTGGTCGCGATCGGTTTCATCGCCGCGCGAATCACAATCGGTCCTCCGTTTGAGATTCCACCTTCGATACCGCCTGCGCGATTCGTTAAACGTTGAAGGCTTGAATGTTCCAAAGTGATTGGATCATGCGCTTGCGTTCCCAATCGTTTTGCGTTTTCAAACGCATCGCCGATCTCCACTCCTTTAATTGCCTGAACACTCATGACCGCCATTGCCAGTTTCGCCTCGAGGCGCTTGTCCCATTGCGNNGACAATTTCCAGCACGCCGCCCAACGTATCTTTTGCATGGATGATTTCTTCGATGTGTGCCCGCATCTTTTCAGCCGCGACTCGGTCCGGGCAACGCACATCACTCTGCTCCGCCGCTTCAAACCGGACCGGATAATCGATTCCATTTAAATCAGCTTCAATCTCACCGATGGATTTCACGTATCCGCCAACGACGATTCCGAATTGCGAAAGAAAATGTTTGCAGACCGCGCCCACTGCAACGCGCATGGTCGTCTCTCTGGCAGAGGCGCGTTCGAGCGCGGGACGCAAATCTTTGTATCCATACTTCACTGCGCCGGTTAAATCCGCATGACCCGGACGCGGCGCAGTCATCGGCTCAATAGCTTTGCCTTTCCATTTGATATGATCCGCATTTTGCACGAGCATGGCAATCGGCGCGCCGGTTGTTTCATCTGCCATCACTCCGCCGAGAATTTGTGCAGAATCTTTTTCGATCTTCATCCGTCCGCCGGAACCATAGCCTTTTTGACGACGCTCAAGTTCTTTATCAATAATATCGGGAGTAATAGAAAGTCCGGCGGGCATGCCCTCGAGAATAGCGATCAACGATGGGCCGTGCGATTCTCCAGCAGTTAAGAAACGAAGCATAATTTCTCCAGAAATATGATCATTGGTTAATGGATGCAAACAAAATATCACGAGATGGATTGCAGCCTGTCCAAATTTCAAAGGACAATGCGGCTTGCTCGATCAACATGCCCAGACCGGTTGTCGCAGATAACCCAGCAGCACAGCCATCTTTCACAAGTTTTGTTTCGCGCGGATTGTAAACCAGATCATAAATCATTGCTTGATGTGGAAACTGCAATCCCTCCGGCCACGGAGATTGATTGATGTTGGGTATCATTCCAATCGGTGTCGTGTTTACAACGAGCCGGAATTCGAAAGATTGGATCTTCGAGGTAAGCTCAATGGATTCGACATCATTATAGTAAGATGCCAATTCTTGCGCCTGCTCGATTCGACGCGCGGCAATTGCCAAATTCCATCCATCATTTATCAGAGCATACACCACAGCACGAGCAGAACCTCCTGCACCTAAAATTAGCGCTGATTTCTGATTTGCAATTTTCGATTCCCGATTCCCTATAAATCTTTTCAGATCCAATAAAAATCCATCAGCATCTGTATTATCGCCAATAAGTCTTTTATCTCGCAGATAAATTGTATTCACCGCGCCAATAGCTTCTGCCGTCGGTGTAAGTTCATCCAGAAATGGGATGACATTCTGCTTGTGCGGGATGGTAACGTTGATGCCCGTAATTTCTCCGGAGCGGACGCGGGCAAGTAAATCCTTCAAGCCATCCTCGTCGTCCGGGTGAATGGGGAATAGTGAATAGTCGCCATCTAATCCACACTCTCTTAAAGCCGCAGTGTGGATTTTCGGCGATAAGCTGTGTTCCAATGGATAACCGACCAAACCTAAATGGAGCATCGCAGGGATTCCAATACTTCAAAATAATCCGGAAATGTTTTTGAAACACAAGATGGATTTTCGATTGTCACCCCATCCATCCGCAAGCCGATTAAAGAAAATGCCATTGCCATGCGGTGATCATTGTANNAAGAAGCAAAAGGAGCAATTACTGCCAGCGTTTGTGCAGTATCGGGAATGTCGCGCATGTCAATGTCAACGCCACACAAAGACAGAGATCCAGCGACTTCAATGAAATCGTTGCCATCCTTTATTACGCATCCCATTTGCTGAAGGACGTTGAGAAAAGCGATGTCACCCTGTTTGGATTTGCGCGAGATATTTTCAACTCGAACAGTCCCGCCGCAGATAGCAGGCGCAGCAAAAAAGTAGGAGGCGGCGGAGGCATCGGATTCGATAGCGTAAATAGAAAGCGGTGAATAGCCAGTGGGGTGAATGGTAAATTGTGAATAGTTATCGCGCTCGATATTGATTCCAAAGTCCTTCATAATAGCAAGAGTCATATCCACGTAAGGTTTGGAATTAAGTTCGGTAACCACTTCTATTTCAATCGGTTGTTGTGCGTACGGCGCGACCATCAATAAAGCTGAAAGGAATTGTGATGAGATGTCACCGGCGATTTCCGTTTTGCCGCCGCGCAAACCGGACGCTTTTATTTTCACAGGAGGGCAATCATTTTTGGTTTCGAGTTCAGCGCCGAGATGCGTGAGTGCATCGACTAAATTCCGAATGGGACGTTCCCTCATGCGCGCGTCGCCGTCCAAAATAAATTCGCCATTTCCGAGTGTGAGGAACGCGGAGAGAAACCGGGCGGCAGTTCCGGCATTGCCGATAAAGAGTTCGGCTTTGCCGGATGGAATTTTTCCGCCCAAACCAGTAACACTCATTTCGCAGTTTGCTTTATCCAATTGAACATCGAAGCCGAGAGTTTTCAAAGCTCCAGCAAAGTAACGCGAGTCGTCCGAGAAAAGCGCATTGGTCAGGCGCGTGGTTCCATTCGCCAGTGACGCGATCAACAGAGCGCGATTGGTCAGTGACTTAGAGCCAGGCACGCGGACCGTAGC
>PLNY01000409.1 GCA_003141915.1 Anaerolineae bacterium
TTTCAATTTTTGAGTATCAATTGCTCAATGGAAACCTTTCTGCATCCTCTGCTATAATCTCTTTTATGATTTTGGTCACAGGCGCAACCGGATTTATCGGTCGTTCGCTGATCCGTCATTTGTTCGAGGCCCGACGCGAAGTCCGCGTATTGATCCGTCCTTCGCCTCGTTCTCCTCGCCTCCCCACCGGCGTACCTGTTGAAGTGGCCGTTGTCAGCCTCTCCGATGAACGCGCCATCCGCGCCGCGTTGAAGGATGTGGATACGATATTTCATCTGGCTGGTGCCGAGTCGCAGGGACGCGATGCCAATTTACTGGTCGTGGATATGCGCGGGACGGATAATCTGGCGCGCATGGCCGTGGACGCCGGCGTCGAGCGCATGGTGTATCTCAGCCACCTTGGCGCCAGCCGTTCCTCCGCTTATCCTTTGTTCAAAGCCAAAGGCATTGCCGAAGAACATATCCGCCGCTCAGGGGTCCCTCATACCATTTTTCGTTCATCCATCGTCTTCGGACAGGAAGATCATTTCACCACCAGCCTGGCCTACGTCCTGCGTGCCTCGCCCGGAATCTTTCCATTGCCCGGCGGCGGACGTTCCATGCTTCAACCTTTATGGGTGGAGGATCTAGTGAACGTAATGATCTGGTCTCTCGACAATCCCGAAACAATCAATCACACTTATGAAATCGGAGGAAGCGAATATTTCAGCTTGAGACAAATCGTGGAGATCATCATGGATTTGCAGCATGTCCATCGCTGGCTGGTTGCTGTTTCGCCGACAACCATGCGCGCGCTGACCGTGACCCTGGAATCATTCTGGCGGAATTTTCCTTTATCTTCGTTCTGGCTGGATTACTTGGCGGTCAATCGAACTTGTCCGGTGGATAACCTGCCGCGCCAATTTGGATTGATGCCTGCGCGTTTCGCTTATCGTCTCGATTATCTCAAACGTTTGCCGTGGTATGAATCCGCATGGAAACAAATCGGCAAAACATCCTCGGATGCCGCCGAGAAGATTCTAGAAACCGTTCGCACATTTCGGTTTTAACTATGCCAATTTGGAATATCCGTTTGTTGGAAACGATTGAAGAAATGTCCGCCGTCGAAGACCTCCAGCGCGAAGTCTGGCCCGGCAGTGAGACAGATATCGTTCCGGATCATTTGCTAATTACGGCGATTCATAATGGCGGCCTTGTACTCGGTGCATTTGTCGATGAAAAGCTGATCGGCTTTGTATTTGGCTTTCCGGGTCTTGAGTTTACACCGGATGGACCGCGCCCAAAACATTGTTCGCATATCGCGGGCGTTTATGCCGAACATCGCGATAGCGGCGTCGGTTTTGCGCTCAAGCGCGCCCAATGGCAGATCGTTCGGCATCAGGGGCTCGACCATGTTACGTGGACATATGATCCGCTCCTCAGCCGCAACGCGCGGCTAAACATTGCGCGGCTCGGCGCGGTATGTTCCACCTATCGCCGCTCTGAATACGGCGATATGCGCGACGGCCTCAATGCCGGGCTTCCATCGGACAGATTTCAAGTGGACTGGTGGATCAACACCAAGCGCGTCGAACGGCGATTAAGCAAACGCGCCCGCCCAACATTAAGTTTGAATCATCTAATGCGCGTCGGTGTGCATCCTTTATATTCGCTTCAAACCGGACCCGACAACTTGCCG
Organism: Anaerolineae bacterium; assembly: GCA_003141915.1. GTDB lineage: Bacteria > Chloroflexota > Anaerolineae > Anaerolineales > Villigracilaceae > Fen-1038. The sequence goes on from PLNY01000409.1 coordinate 1,679, forward strand.
CGCCCGCCCGAACATGTTCCTTCTCTGGAAGCGCAACTCATCGCCGCGGAAATTCCATCTGATTTTATGGCGCTCAAATCTGCCGATTTTGCCCTCGCCCGCGACTGGCGATTCTTTACGCGCGAATTCTTCGAGACGGCATTTGCAAAAGGTTACATCGTCACCGATTTTGTTTTCGATAAAGGCAAAAATTCACCGCGCAGTTTCTATGTGCTTACCGACGGCGAAAGCACGCTGGAAGGCTGAATGAAGCCTCGATCTTTTTTTGCGCGGCTGTTCCGCCGGCTCGATAAAACCATCGCTTCGTTTTTCTTTCTCGATCAATGGGCAATCTTAACGGCAAAAGGCGCGGAATATGATTCGCTTCAATGGGCCATGTTCCGCTCCATTGTTCCGCAGAAAGATCGCTATTGGGCTGATCCATTTATTGTTACGCGCGAAAATCAAACTCATATATTTATCGAAGAAAAGATGTATGCAACAGGTCGCGGGCGGATTGCATGTTTGACTCTGGACGACCATGGCAACTTGCAATCTCATCAGGTCGTGCTTGAACGTCCCTATCACCTTTCGTACCCTTTCATCTTTGAACATCGCGGCGAAACATTCATGCTTCCCGAGACCGCTCAAAATCGCACGCTTGAAATCTATCATTGTGCGCGCTTTCCCGATCAATGGGAATTGGCTGCGGTTTTGATGAACGATGTTTACGCGGTGGACGCGACTTTATTTCAACGTGAAAACAAATGGTGGTTATTTGCGAATGTTAAAGAAAAAGGCGGTTCGAGTCTCGACGCACTGCATGTGTTCTTCAGCAATGATCCGTTATCAAATCACTGGACACCGCACCCGCACAATCCAATCGTTCGGGATATTCATTCCGCACGGCCTGCGGGTCACGTCTTTATGCATGATGGAAAGTTGATCCGTCCTTCGCAGGACAGCTCGCGGAGATACGGTTATGCAATTCGATTCAATCGAATTAGTAAGTTAAGTGAAACAGAATATGAAGAAAACAACGAGTCTTCGTTTGAGCCGCCGCGTCGCGGAAAGATTCTTGCAACGCATACATTCAATCAGGCCAATGATTTAATTGTGATCGATGCAATCATTCGCCGCTGGAAATTCTCTTCCCGCTGACGTACAGAGTACTGCGCAACTATTAAGCCAGCGGCCGATTTTGCTCCGTGAGACATGCCGCCAATTGAGAGTTTATTGCAACAAGCAGTATAATCTCTGCGTGCCCATTCTGGATAAACACACTTTCGAGTTCTTCAGCCGAAGTGCGGAACAGACCCGCCGCATTGGAATGCGTCTCGGCGGCCTGCTTCACCCATCGGATTTGATTTGTTTACAGGGCAATCTCGGCGCGGGCAAGACCACGCTCACGCAGGGCTTGGCGCAAGGTTGGGGATCGCTGGATGCGGTTTCGAGTCCGACGTTCGTTTTGGTCAACGAATATCGCCGTCCCGACGCGAAACAGCTTTTTCACATGGACGCCTATCGCCTCGAATCCGCGCCGGAAGCGGCTGAGCTTGATATCGACTCGATGCTCGCCCGCGGCGCGTTGATCGTCGAATGGGCAGAGCGTATTGCATCCATATTGCCGGATGAACGATTATGGATCAGCCTCGATTATCGAGCCGAAGAACAAAGGCAGATGAACTTTCATGCAAACGGGTTACGCTATGANNACGAATTGCTGGCTGAGTTACAATCAAATATGTTTGGAGCCGCGTGATGCTGCTCGCTGTTGATACATCCACCGCGCAAACCGGACTTGCGCTTTATGATGGTTCGCAAGTGCTGGCTGAGATGATGTGGCAAAGCCATCAGCATCATACGGTGGAACTCGCTCCTGCATTGGTGGAGTTGCTCAAACGCACGGAT
>PLNY01000237.1 GCA_003141915.1 Anaerolineae bacterium
ATATCGCGCGCATCGCGCACCTCATCAATGAACTATCGGCAATCGATGTCTTCTCCGTTTCGACGTTAGCCGACGATGCGCCGGAAGGTCAATTCACTTTGGCGCGTTTATATCCGGCTTTGAAATATTGTCTCAAGCCGATCCGCAGCACAACAAAAGATATGGAAGACATCCAGGCGATCATGAAACTTTTATACGCGATTGCCGGAAGCGAAGAAGCCTATCGCGAGCATCCGTTTGTGACGCTTCATTACTGCCCGGTCGTTTCTCCGCTGACGATGGACAAGCTCTCCACCGAAGCGATCATTTACTTCAGCGAGAAGGGCCTGCCCGTTTATCCAAGCATTGTGCCGAACGCGGGCCTGACCTCACCGATGTCCATGGCGGGGACATTGGCGCAAGGCAACGCGGAATTCTTGGCTGCGGCGGTGCTGATGCAAATGGTGCGCGAAGGCACGCCGACGATCTATGCTTCATTACCAACGGTGGCCGATATGCGCAGCGGCGCGTACGCTTCCGGTGGAATCGAATGTGGGATGTTACATATGGCTTTCGCGCAGATGGCGCGTTTCTACAAAGTGCCTTGCGGCGGATATGTTGGATTGACCAATTCAAAGATCAATGACGCGCAATCAGGGTACGAAACCGGCATGTCGTCGGTTGCCGGCGTGCTGGCTGGAATGGATATGTTGAATATGGCTGGTCTGCTCGACGCGCTCAAAGTATTTGATTTTGCCAAAGCCGTGATTGATGATGAAGTCGCGCAGATGCTCAAACGGCTCAAACGCAGCATCACATTCAATGAAGAGGAACTTGCGCTGGATGTCATCGCACAAACCAAGCCGGGCGGCTCATTCCTGATGAGTCCGCACACGGCCAAGCGCATGAAGACCGAAGCCCTGCTCACGAAAATCTCTGACCGGGACCAGCGCAACATCTGGGAGAAGAAAGGTTCGCTCGATACTCAGGCACACGCCATGCAGCGCGCGAATGAAATCCTGGCGAAGAGCAGTTCGGCGATCTTTCCGTCCGAAGTCGAGTCCCGCATCCGCACTGAATTCCCGGATCTCATACCTGGCGTGCTAGAGATGGCAAAATAATTTCGACCAGTAGAGCTACCAACTAAATCGGCAGGGTTACCGACCAACGCGGTAGGCGTACCAACTAACCCGGTAAGGTCACCAACTCAATCGGTAGGGCTACCGACTCACGCGGTAGGGTTACCAACTAAATCGGTAGGGCTACCGACTCACGCGGTAAGGCCACCGACGAACCCGGTAGGCTCACCAACTAACCCGGTAAGCGTACCGGCAAACTCGGTAGCCTTACCAGCCACAATATATGAAACGCATATAGCCGACCCATCCCTTGCCCTCCCCATTTCCCAAAAGGGAAATGGGGAGGGTGTCCTTAAGGACGGGTGGGGTGCAAATTGCTCGGCATTCCCATTCCGCAGACAATGAAAGCGGAAACGGTTGCTCACTAAACTTTTGCCCGTATATATGAAAATTTTGTTGTAAAATATCCCCTGTGGTTTCTAATCTAACAATAGCCCTCAATGCCCAAGCAACAACTACATTTGATCTGCGTGCAATTAATCAATTGGATAAGGAACTTGAACATTATTTCAGGAGCAAGTTTTTTGTTCAGCCATCGCTCACACGATCATTAGTTAGTTTTCAAGCGAATAAAAATCGTCCGGTTTATCGTTGGTATAAGTATAAGGAAGGTTTTTCTGCAAGTTTAGTTGAATATTGTCTTCAAAAGTATCAAATTAAGGATGGAAAAATTCTAGATCCTTTTGCAGGAAGCGGAACGGCACTTTTTACAGCTAGTGCAATGGGGTTGAATGCTGATGGCATTGAACTTCTTCCTATTGGTCAACAAATTATTTCCACAAAACATCTACTTGAGAAGAAATTTACATCATCAGATTTTGAACAACTACGCCGTTGGGCAAAACTGCCCCTGTGGCAAGACATTCAAGAACATGCTTCGTTGAATAAATTACGTATCACATCAGGAGCATATCCTGAGTATACACAGGAACAAATTGAAAAATATCTAGTTGCGATCAAGCAAGAAAATGAGCGTGTACAAGCAGTCCTATTATTTGCACTATTATGTGTTTTGGAAATCATAAGTTACACACGTAAAGACGGTCAATATTTGCGCTGGGATCATCGTTCTGGACGCAAACAAGGTAAAAGGCCCTTTGATAAAGGGGAAATTGTAGACTTTAGGAATGCAATCTCGATAAAAATCAACGAGATTTTGGAAGATTTGCAACCGACCCTCCCAGTTCAGAAAAATCTTTTTGAACAAAAAATTGAGCAGGGTAATATTTATCTTTTTGATGGTTCAAGCCTTGATATAATGCCAAAATTGCTAGAAGATGAGTATGACGCAATTATTACATCACCTCCTTATTGCAATCGCTATGATTATACTCGGACATATGCACTTGAACTAGCTCTATTGGGTATAGATGAAAAGGGGTTGGTCAATTTACGTCAGACAATGCTAAGTTGCACAGTCGAGAATCGAGCCAAAGATCTATTGAAAATTAATCCAATCTGGAGCAAAGCACTTACCGCTACCGACAATCAANNTTACAGGTTATTCTAAAATATTTAGAATCGCAGAAAACACAAGGACTTTTGAATAACAACGGCATTCCCCGTATGGTGCGTGGTTATTTTTATGAGATGGCTTGTATCATTGCCGAATGTGCCAGAGTTTTAAAAAGTAATGCACCATTAATTATGGTAAATGATAATGTGCGTTATGCAGGCGCAAGCATTTCAGTAGATATGATTCTGTCCGCGATAGCAGAAAATCTCGGTTTTTATGTCGAGAATATCCTTGTGCTTCCTAGTGGTAAAGGAAATAGCAGTCAACAAATGGGAGAACACGGGCGGGATGAGTTACGTAAGTGCATTTATATATGGAGAAAAAACTAATGCCTGCAAAACAATCAACTTATCGTCGTCACCTTAATTCAAGTGTGGACCTTGAAACAACATATGAGGCTACACGAGCAGGGTTCGTTTCACTAGCATTGGAAAAGAACTATCGAGCGACTCCTTTTATTGCGGAGGCAAGAGCATTGCAGGAGGCTGTATCACATGCCGCAAATCCAAGCGATTTAGTCAAAATCAAAGGTATCGAAAACGGTTTACTCACAGCAGCAGGGCTTTCTGACAAAGCAATAACTCATCTGCAATCAGAAGATAAAGTAAATGCTGTTAAAGAACTCATTAAGAATTTTCTTGATCCAGCAGGCGCTAAATTTGTAGAGGAACTTGTTTTTCGTTTTCTGTTGACTCGCGGCGACACACTTGGTGGTTCAATGCGGAACATTGGCGGCATTTTGGCCCAAAGAAAACTAACCCGGGCGGTTATTTCTACGCTAAAGATCTCTGGAACTAGGTATTTTTGGCAGGATATAAAAAGCCAAAATTGGTTTGAGATTGATGACGATCTTAATATCGAGCTATCCGTTCGAGGGCTTTATTGGCAAAATGGGCGCAAACATCGCACATTGATTTACAACTTAACTGTCCCATTGGTCAAGAATAATGTAGACCTATGTTTGTTTAACAGCACTCCAGCTAATCTTGATGAAAAAGAAGCAGAAACTTATATCGCATTAGGAGAATTAAAAGGCGGAATTGATCCTGCGGGCGCAGATGAACATTGGAAAACCGCTAAAACTGCACTTGACCGTATTCGCAAGGCATTCATTCGCGTAAAACAAGAGCCATATATTTTCTTCATCGGTGCAGCCATAGAGAAAAAGATGGCAAAGGAAATTTGGGATGAACTCCAAAATGGAACTCTTAGTAATGCCGCCAATCTCAACGATGAAAATCAAGTTGCTTCTATATCTTCATGGCTTTGTAATCTCTAATAAATAACGACTTGAATAACTAATTATTTTGAATCCACAACCGCCCTCATCACATACTGATTGACCGCGCCGAAGCGATATTTATATTCCTCATCACCGCGCATGAAATCGAATTCATCCCGTC
>PLNY01000475.1 GCA_003141915.1 Anaerolineae bacterium
AAAAAAGAATGTCTCGTATTAAGCCTAAAATCTTGAGTAGCTTTTAATAAGCCTAACTCAGTTAATCGCCGTTTATCATAATACGAAACAAAACTGAACGGTCCAAAGCGATATGGGAAGAAATCATAATGATTTTTGCCTGCCAACTTGCACACGTTAAATAAAAGCTTCTCGCAATCTGTGTTATTCAAATTGCCATCAAATACTTCAAGTAGGGCAAGAAGTAATTTTCTACGGTAATACATTCATTCTTCCAATATCATTATATTACAACAAGCTCTTGATTCGGTATTCGAAGCATTTCAAAATCCCAACTCTTTCAAATTCTGCGCCTCAGACTTCTTGGCATTACCCTAGATATGCGTCAACAAACTCGCGTGGCTTCACAACTTGAATCCCTTGAAATCCCGAAGCTTTCAACAGATGCTTATCTCCGCTGATAATGACCTTGCTTCCGCTTGCCAATGCGCACGCAAAAAACTTATCATCGTCAGGGTCTTCGCAAACCGCGTTTTTCAAAACTGCTGGTTTATAGACTTTCGCATTTTTAAGCACAAAGTTCAAAATTGGCTTCAAGTCAATGACGGGTGCTCTTCTCCCAAAATTTCCCCAACCCGCCGGTATTCGTCCAATATTTCCTGCGAAACAACTAATTCGAATTTACCAGATTGCCATGCTTTTAGGATTTGAAAGGGAGGTCCGCTAAAGAAGACGCCAGAGATAAACACGTTGGTATCCATCACGACCTTCAAATCCAAAACGATCTTCATTTACGGCCCCGTGCTTTTGCAATGGCTGACTGAATATCCTTCTGCTTCAAGCCCGCCTCTTTGGCCTGCTTCCGCGCCTGCTGAATGAGCGCATCGAATTCGCCGAGGTCCGGCTGGGCAATCGCTTTCAAGATGATCACATCTGCATCTCCTACAACAACAAACTGCGCGCCTTCTCCAAGTTTGAGACGTTTGCGAATGTTCTCAGGGATAACAACCTGTCCCTTGGATGACATGCGGGTGGTGGCTAATCCTTCCATGGTTTTCTCCTTTTCTTACCAGTAAGATTATAGCACAATACCTAAAATCCCAACTCTTTTAAATTCTGTTCCTTGTCGCCTGCGGCGTGCTTCGCGATTTTCTTCCCGCTCGAGCCGAGCAATTCCTTCCAGACTCATGGTTCTTCTGGAAGCAGTTTGTCCAACTCAGCGAGCATTTCGGGAACGCTTACGGTTGCGGCAACCCATACTTTATTGATCAATGTCTCCCCGTATTCATTGTGCCAGAGTATTTCGCAATCCAATGAAATTAACCCAACGAATTTCAGGATGCTTGTTCCGAAATTGAGGGGATAAATGATTAGCCGCTTCGCCAATGATTAGTAATTCACGTTCCGCGGCTAATCGTAAAATTTTTTCTTTCTCAAACTGCGCAAATTTTACGCCATGCATAAACTGGCTCATCTCGCGTGCGGCATGTTGCATGTCCCACAAATAGGATAATTCCCGCCCCTCATACGGCATAAACCNNTCTTTTTCAACAAGATCCACGGGACGCTTGAACATTTTTTCAAGTTCAAGTTGCATATCCACTAATTCAAGTAGTCCAATGGGCGCTTTGGGGTCAATGCTCACTAGTACATCAATATCGCTATCACGTCGGAAGTCATCACGCAGAACAGAGCCAAACAGCGAAAATTCGGTGATGCTCCAGCGTTGACAAAAGTCAGCGATCCGTTTGCGAGGAATTCTAAGTTTTTTTCTTGGCACGAATTAAATTATAGCATGTTCAGAATTACCTGGCATATTTTTTCTTTGCCACGGATTTACTCTTCGAGTACGATGTCACTGATTTGCGCGGATTTTTTAATTTTCCTTTTCCGTGAAATCCGTGACATCTGTGGCTAAAAAATCTTTTACCTAAAAGCCAAGTTCCTTTAAATTCTGTTCCCTGCCTTTCTTCCCACTCGCGCCGAGCAATTCCTTCCAGAATTCATCGTCATAGCGGCGTGACTTGACCGGCAACGGCATCGGCACACCCCAGCCCAAGAGCAACACTTCTTCTTTGGGTTGCAGTCGCGCCAACATACCGCGCAAGGCTTCGCGTCCCGAAAGTCCCGATAGCACGGCATGGATGTCATCGTCATCGCCCAGCCAGCCGCTGATGCGCGTGCCCAACTGTGACATGACTTCATCGTAAATCTGCGATGGGCGCTGGTCAATCACCAACAGGGTCACATAATATTTACGCAGTTCACGCGCGATGGTGGCGAACGTGGTCTGCGATGCCATCTCGCGGTTCAGCAACTTATGCGCTTCTTCGATCACGATGACCAACTGCTTTGGCTCATCCTTGCCCGTCGAGCGGAATCCGTTTGTCTTCTTTTCCCACGCTTCGCGGATTCGACGCGTCAACAAATTCGACACGAACAGATAATCCAAATCCGTTTCATGTTCGCCGAACGACAACACCACATGCTGTCCGCTTTCGAGGGCGCTGATGATTTCATGAATCGAATCCGCGGCGGGTTTGGAAACGATATATGCTTTATTGAACAAGCGCCGCAATTTATTTTGCAACGCCTCCGCCGCCATCACATTGACTCCGTTGGCGTTCGCCCACGCCGCCACGCTTCCATTCGCCGGAACTTTTTTGCCATCTTCCGTTGTAATCACTTCCTGCGTCATGGCTTTGAATTCACTGAACCAATCACGCTTGAACGAATTCCATAACGCATCCAGAGTCGTTGCCGTGGTTTCTTTCAAATCCAATTCGCGACCCAGCAACTCGATGTCTGATGTCGCAACATCGCTCTCGGAAATCTCCAGGTTGAAATCGGGCGCTGAACCGCGAATCTTCGCCCCGCCTCCGAGTCCCACCACGCGCACCTTCGCCGCAAATTTATTTTTCAACCCCACCACGCGCAGGCCTGTGTCTGAAGCCGTGTCATCGAATCCATATTCGTTGTGCATATCGAACACCAACACCGAGGCTCTGTTATAGTGAATCAATCCTGCCAACACGGCGCGCGTCAAAAACGATTTGCCGGTTCCTGTTGCGCCGAAGATGCCCGATGAGCGCTGGACGAATTTTTCCAGGTCAATGCACACGGGATGATTTTGCTCGCGCGTATATCCGATGATGAAATTCTTGTCGCTCGGTTCGCCAAAGATGCCGGCGATGTGTTCGGGCCGCGCCAACTCAACGGACGAATGATGCGGCGGCACGGTCTTGACTGGAAGCGGCTTGGGGTCTTCGGGATTTTCCTCGCGCCATTTTTCATACTCCGCCGAAACGGGATCAGGGCCGATATCCTGCATCAACGCTGGCAGGATTTCGAGATTCGTGTAAAGCGTTTGTCCGTGCAAGGCTTTCGCTATCGAGGCGGGCAGACGCGCTTCGGTTTGTTCATCCGCAAAACGCGGGTCGGTCGCGCCGAGTTGAATGTCGGTGACGAGACCGTAATATCGCCAGTTGGCATTTTCGATGACGACGAACGCGCCTTCCTGCGCATTTTGTGCGGAAACCGTTAATCGCGCGCGGAACGATTCCTTTAATCCGCCGCCGATGATGTACCCGATTGTTTTTTTATTTTTAGTCATAAAAACTCCTCACCACAAAGAGCACAAAAGAAACACAAAGGAGAAATTAAAGCACCATGCGCTTGATACCATCTTTGAGGTGTTTGACATTAAAGTTGATCAAGTATCCAAGCCGACAGCCGGTGATCTTAAGATAAGTCAGAAGCTGCGCCTCATAAAGTGGATGCATTATTTCAACAGATTTGAATTCTACGATCACACTTTTCTCGGCCCAAAGATCCAATCGCAAACCTGTTTCAATAAATATCGTTTGATATTTTACCGGGATTGCAACTTGTGTTTCTACATCGACACCTCGATTTCGAGCTTCATACGCAGTACAAGCCTCGTATACTGATTCGAGCAAGCCGGGGCCGAGCGCGCTATGAACCGTATATGCTGCATCCAAAATTTTCTTTCCAACAGCTTCCACCTCAAGCGGGATTGGCTTGAAATTCTTTACAGTAGTCTTTTTCTCTTCCATCTTTTGAACTTCCTTTGTGAACCTTTGTGTCCTTCGTGTTTAAGGATTTAATACGGCGGACCATAGACTTGAATCCCATAGTATTCCGAATAACAAGCCGTCGCCCAAAACTTTGCGTGGTCGTTCGGACGCTCAACAGCCGCCCAGTTGATCATGGCCGGGATATTGACGAACGGCTGGTGGTTTGCACGCGCTTGTAGAATCTGTGCGTCCATCGAGTCCCATTTCCGGGCATAGGCAATATAGGCGCCCTGGTTTTGATTGACATAAGCCATTGTCAGTGCAGATGAAACACCGATCAATATCGTTGCCAGAACGATCAATCCGATTTCGAGTCGAACCGATGAGCGTGATGTGCGCGCCAGCCAGCTCCCGATCAGAAAACTTGCACTCATCCAAAAAGCCGCGAGCGCAAAGACTGCGATACTTAACGTGCGCGGCGGCGGCGTATCAGCATAGCCATACACGGAAGGCGGAATGCAAACAAAAGACAACATCAACCCGCCGACGATTTGAGTTGGAATCGTCCACCAGCGCAGCGTGATTTGGGATTTATATTCCGTTCCCGCCCACGCGCTGACCAATAGCGCGCCGATCAGGGCAGTGGTTTGTTGTGGAGAGAGGAGAATATCTTGAATAAAGGAAAGATAAGACCCGATGGAGATTTGCGCCAGCCTTATGAAGGTTGGCGCTGGAGGAGAAGCGGCCCTGCGAATCGCATTCCCCGGCGCCAATACGATCACGATGACGGAAAGAAGCGCTCCCAATGTCGCAAAAGACAGGAGCTTAAATTCCGCGTTGATTTTTCTGTCGTGCGCAAACCATTCCAGGACAGTTAGAAAAACAAACAGCATCAGTTGAAAAACGGCATAAGTTTCGCTGAAGCCGCCGTTCGCAAAGGCCAACACGAAGGCAAGGATACAAACCCAACCCAGCGCTTTGCCGGATTTCAAGCGCGGCAGAATCCATTGGAACAGGAAGGCATAGATACTCAGCGTCACCAGAGGCAATGAATACGAACGCATCCCGTTCAACCAGAAATAGGATTGCGCGATATCCGGACTCAAGACGATCACGGCTAGGACAAAGCTGGCGCTGATTGCAATCGCAGCGCTCCACGTTGCAGTATGCCGGGAGATCGCTTTCAGCGTGGTATGAACGGCGGCAATCATCGCAACCAACCAAATAGCGATGGCAACGGGCGGAACCAGATGAGCGCCATAAGGTCCGAAGGTCTTGATCAATACGAGCCAGTCGAAGGCAAAGGCGGTGTAGCGTCCGCTCCAGTTGATGTACCAATACCAAATCGAGCGGAGCAAACCGAATCGATTCGCAGTATAAGCAGAGCAGTAATCATCCGCCATGAAGCGCGTGTAGCCGCCCAGATAGGCAAGACCCGCCAATGCAATCGTTGCAAATGCGATAATTGGAAACGAACCCCAAAATCGATTCTTTGCAGACATATATTCTTTATGCAATCTCGCTCAACGCGCCAAGGACTGACATCAGCGTTGGATAATCATCTCTTAGCAGCGTAATCAATTCCTGCGTTGCCTGCTCTTTCCACTTCTCGCCGCCTTGTCCATGTGCCTGGCCCGCTTGTCCGATATGCGCGGCCAATACTTCACCGATAGGAATATCCTGGTTCTGCAAAACGTGACGGAAATATCCAAACCTTCCGACGCTTGTAAATCGGACGACATCTTTCTCGTCGCACAAATAGATTACATCCAAACTCAATGGCGGACGCGGCGGCAACAAATGATAATTTTTTCCATCCGCTTCATACCCCACCGATAACACCGACATCTCAACCGGCACGATGCGCCGCTCGCGGTTATCGCGCATCACTTCCTCGCTGACGTTATCCGCCGTGACGAGTTGGCGCACCAAGCCGTCATCGTCAATGTGAATATCATAGATCAAGCCATAGACTTGATAGCTATCGCTCAAAGGTGCGCGCACCAATGCGCCGAAGGCAGGCGCGTCCAATTGATTAACTCTGCATCCCGCGATGAATCCGGTCGTGCCTGAACGCAGTAATCGTCCGATTTCAATTTGTGCTGACATAATTTCTCCTCATGTCATTGCGAGCGAGCGAAGCGAGCGTGGCAATCTCCTGTTGCGTGATTACCTGAGATTGCTTCGCCGCCGCCTTGCGGCTCCTCGCAATGACATCATCTACTCATTCTTCCTTTCAAGTCCTTCGCCGATTGCTTGTAAGAACCTTCATCCAATTCTTCGTCTTGATTGCGAAGTTCCTGTATCAGCATCTGCTCGATCTGTTGCTTCTCTTGCAGTTTGACCAAAGCCGTCTCGTGTGCGCGATGCAAAAGATATGGATACGGTTTTGCGCCCATGATCTCGCATTGGGCAATCAACGAGGCGTGCAATAAATTCACTTTCTCTTGATCTTCCGCAACCCATGCCGGAATCTCCACGCGCACAATCCAGGGATGTTTATCAGTGCCAACGTTCAAATAGAAAAAATGGATTTCCAGTTTGCCTTTGTAATGATTTCGTGAACTGGATTGAATGATGAAGATCGCCGAGCGTTCGCCTTTCTTCAAAAGTGGATTACCGTCTTCGCCGAACAGCCAGCGATCCGTCACACCGCGCAAGGAATGAACGTCGCGCACATTTTTCATTTCGCTTTCTTGAATTTTGCTGATCTCCAATAAACGCGTCACCAAATCCGCGGCGGGCTTGTCAATGTAACCGGCGGTGATAATGTTTTCCGATTGCATTTGCGAAAGAATCGAAAGATGTTTCTCGCGGTTGCGGCGATATTCATCCTGTGCGCTTCCCTCCGCGCCCCACAACTCGATCGGTCCATCTGTAAATGTGACCACTGGTTTTGAATATTGCAATCCCAACTCGAGCAGTTTCTTTCGCTCCGAAAGATCGCGCCCCAATGCGATCATGTCTTCATTTATCATTCCATGATTTGAATAAAGGTCATCGCCGTAATTTAATTCGGTAAAAGTTTTGACGTCCGGTGCGTCGCCTGAACCGGATCTAAAAATAACAACTCCAATGTTGATCAATGAATACAATGTCGCCGCGTGACGATCAGGATTAATCTGCGAACCATCAGCGGCTATGAGCGTCGCTTCTTTAACAGACTCTGCTGGCCGGTAGTGCGACGCGAGCGACTCATTAACCGGCAACGCACATCGGATGTTTGCGTCAACCGCTTTGGCGGAATTCACTTTGGCGCGCAGAACATCCAGTTGATTTGCGCAAGACGATAACCAATCGCGCGCGTTATTTCTTTTCTCTTCTAACTTCTTACTACGTTCTTTTGCGCCTGCACCGATTTCTTTGATGCGCGCATGGACTTGTTGATAATCAACCGGCATTAGCGTGCGCCTTTGCGACCGAATTGTTTTTCGAGCATATCCACCGACAGATGAATCATCGTCGGTCGTCCATGCGGACAAGTGCGCGGCGAATCACAGCGCTCCAAATCATTCAACAACGCGCGTTGTTCTTCGACGGATAATGTTTGCCCGCCTTTGACCGCCATCCGCTTGCAGACGCGCGCCGCGAGTTTCTTTTCGATTTCATTCTGTAATGGCGCTTCATCTTCCTCGAAATCTTCGACGATGGCGCGCAATGCCACCGATGGATCACTGCCTGCGAACAGACTCGGCATGGCGCGGACTTGGAAAGTATTCGTTCCAAACTCTTCGACTTCAAAGCCGAAATGATTCAACGCCGATAATTGATCGGTTAATATTTTTGTACTGGCTGGCGGCAAGTGAACCACTGCGGGAGTCAACAACGATTGTGATGGAATTTTTTTCTGATCATGCTGTGTCATTAGTTTTTCAAACAAGACACGTTCGTGCGCGGCATGTTGGTCAATCAAATAAAGTCCATCGGGACCTTCGGCAACAAGATACGTCGCGCCGATTTGACCGATAAGTCGAAGCAGGGGAATTTGGGAAATGGAGGATGGCTCATGGTTGACGATTGGCTGACCGCTAACCGCTGATTGCTTTTCACTTTCAACAGCCAATTGATCATCATGCGCAATTGTCCAATCCAATCCAACCTGTTGAGAAGACTCACTACGCGTTCCCCATAACGATGGTGCAACTTGCGGAACCGGCGAATATGCCAATAAGCCGCGTCGCACTGAGCGTTGGACGAAGCCAAACACTTTATCCTGACTTCTAAATCGCACTTCGGCCTTGGCAGGATGAACATTCACATCCACTTCTTCCGGCGAAATCTCAACGAAAATCGTTGCCAGCGGATAACGTCCCACCATCAATAAGGTGTGATAGGCTTGAATCAATGCGGTGGTCAATGGCGTATCTTGAACCCAACGACCATTGACAAAGAACGTGATGTCTTTGCGATTGGAGCGCGTCAGCGCGGTGGGACTGGTGTAACCAGATAATTTGATTCCTTCTTCTTCAGCGTTGATCTCCAGTAATTGCTTTGCAACCTCCACGCCATACAACGCAGCCAATATCGCGCGGCGGTCGCCATCGCCGGATGTTTGTAATGTAGCATTATTTCCTTCGGATAATTTGAATCGCACATTCGGATAAGCCAGCGCGTAACGCGTGATCAGCGCGTCAATGGCGCGGCGTTCGGTGACATCCGCCTTCAAGAATTTCAAGCGCGCTGGAACGTTATGGAATAAATCCTCGACGCGCACCACCGTTCCAGTCGGCGCGCCGACCGATTCGACTTTGCCCTCGCGTCCGCCCTCGACTCGAATCTTCGCGCCCGCTTTTGAATCCATGATCTTCGATGTAATCGTCATGCGCGAGACCGAGCCAATCGAAGCCAGCGCCTCGCCGCGGAATCCAAGCGTCGAGATGTGGAAGAGATCATCGGCGCGCACCAGTTTCGAGGTCGCGTGACGCGAAACGGCCAGCGCCAGTTCATCCGATGCGATGCCGCTTCCATCATCTGATATTTCGATCAGCTTGCGTCCGGCTTCGGCAATCGAAATCGAAACGCTTTTTGCACCCGCGTCGAGCGCGTTCTCCATCAACTCTTTGACCACCGAGGCCGGACGTTCGATGACTTCACCGGCGGCGATTTGCGAAGCAACTTCAGATGAAAGCAGGCGAATGGGCATGTCCCGATTATAGCGGGAAAATCTTTTTTAAACACAAAGGGCACAACCCTCAAAGAGCAAAGGGCAAGCGGTCACGAAGGAGAAGACTGAAAGATCGCACTTGATTTTTCCTTTGTGTTTAGCTTTTAGTTATCGAATCACGTATAATTGCCGAATGCGTTTTACAACGATCTTCTTTGATCTTGATGACACGCTCTATCCATCATCCAGCGGGCTGTGGCCGGCCATCAAGGAGCGCATGAATTCCTACATGGATGAGCGTATGCACATTCCGCGCGACGAAATCCCGCGCCTGCGTGAAAAATATTTCCGCGAGTACGGCACAACTCTGCGCGGCTTGCAGGCAAACCATAAAGTGGATGTTCAAGACTATCTGGCTTATGTGCATGACTTGCCCTTGAAGGATTATTTGCACCCGAATCCGATTCAACAAAGGGCGCTCGCTTCTCTCCCAACCCGCAACCTGATCTTCACCAACGCGGATGTGCCTCACGCTCGACGCGTGCTCCGCCAACTGAAAATCGAAGAATATTTCGCGGCTATCGTGGATGTGAACCGCGTGGATCCATATTGCAAGCCGAGCCGCGAAGCTTTTCAGATCGCGCTGAATGCCGCAGGCGAAAGTGATCCGTCGAAATGCGTGATGATCGATGATATGCCGCACACGACGCGCGCCGCCAAAGATTTCGGCTTGTATGCGATTCTGTATGGTTCTGCAGTAGCGAACCATCATGGTTCTGCAGTACCGAACCACTTTGGTGAGTCCGCTCCCGGCGCCGACATGGACGCGGCCTTCAACGATTGGAGTCAATTACCTGCGCTCTTAAATGGGGGTCGCTCATGAATTCCACCGGTGCGTGCAGGTAATGTCAAAGAAAATGGATTGATTTTTACAAACCGTTTATAGTCTTTATACAAATTCTCAATACGGGTTTCATCATCTTTTAATCCCGGCATGATATGGTTTATCCAAGATAATAAAGAAATGGAGGATTTTGTGGCAAAAATCTTAAAGGTTATTCTGTTTGTCCTGGTTGGTGCCGCGCTCTTGCTGGGCGGCTTTTCGGGTGGATTCGTTGTGGGACATATGTTTCCGCTTAACAGTTCGTTACCTGCGATTCTGCCCGGCATTCCCACCGTTTCGCCGGAAACACAATCTTCAACACCACAGGATTTGCAGACGTTATTCAAACCGTTCTGGGACGCGTGGCAGATCATTCATACTGATTACGTTGACCAGCCGGTGGATAACACCAAACTGATGGAAGGCGCCATTACCGGAATGGTGCAATCGCTCGGCGATCCGCACAGCGAATATATGGACCCTCAGGTTTATAAGGATGCAACCGATGAGCTTTCGGGTTCGTTTGAAGGCATCGGCGCTTATGTGGATACCAGCGGAACCTGGCTCACCATTACCAAGCCCATCCCCGGCTCTCCAGCCGAGAAGGCCGGACTGCAGGCAGGCGATCAAATCATCGCGGTGAATGGGGTGGACATGACCGGCATCAATCCGGAACAGGTACGCTTGAAAGTCATCGGTCCCGCAGGAACGACGGTTCACTTAACCGTTCATCGTCCCGGTCAATCCGCATCGCTTCAATTCGATATCGTGCGCGCCCAGGTCAATGTTCCAAGCGTGAGCGGGAAGATGCTGGATAATGGCCTCGCTTACGTTCAAATTTCGGACTTTGGTGAGAACACAGGCAACGAGTTGAAGACTACGCTGACCACGTTAATGGCGCAAAATCCCAAAGGATTGATCCTCGACTTACGCGATAACGGCGGTGGTTATCTCAATACTGCCGTGCAAGTGGTTTCGCAATTCGTGGATCACGGCCCGGTGGTTTTTGAGCAGAGCGCTGATGGAAAGAAACAAGAATACGATGTCATTCCCGGCGGATTGGCAACCAAGATTCCCATGGTTGCGTTGGTCAATGGCAATACCGCTTCTGCTTCGGAAATTACATTGGGGGCCTTGCGGGATAACGGCCGCGCCAAACTGGTTGGCACTTTGTCATACGGCAAAGGTTCCGTGCAAGTCCGCGTTCCGTTGTCGAATAATGAAGGCGCGGTGGCGATCACCATTGCTCATTGGCTGACCCCGAACGGCACGCTCATTGATAAGAAAGGCTTCTGGCCGGATGTGTACGTACCCATTACAACGGCAGATATCAATGCCGGGCGCGATCCGCAGCTGGATGCGGCATCTCAAACCTTGCTGGATGTGATCAATAACCAGCCCATCCCAACATCCATGCCGACACCGACTCCAACTCCAGTTCCATAAATTACAAATNNACTGAGGTAAAAATGTTCTTCTTCGATCCAACCTATCTATGCTTCATGGCGCCAGCTTTCATTTTGATGATGCTGACCTCATGGTATGTAAAGTCCGCTTATAACAAGTGGGGCCGCGTGCGCGTACGCAGCGGTTTGACCGGCGCGCAAGCCGCTCAACGCCTGATCTCGACCGGCGGATTATACGGCGTGCAGATTCAAGGCATCCGCGGCGATCTGACCGATAACTATGATCCGCGCACCAAGATTTTGAATCTATCTCAAAGCGTTGCCAATGTCCCGTCGGTGGCGGCAGTGGCGGTGGCCGCACATGAACTCGGTCATGCCATGCAGGATGCGGAAGATTACATTCCCATGCGCTTCCGCGCCGCGCTGGTACCAGCTGTCAATATCGGCTCATGGCTCGGATGGATCATGATCATGGGCGGCATCGTTTTGGCAACCATGATGAACGCCTCATCAATGGGCATCCAAATCGCATGGCTGGGCGTGTTGGTTTTTTCAGGCGGTGCGATCTTTGCGCTGGCAACTTTACCGGTGGAATTGAACGCGTCGGCGCGCGCCAAACGTCTTTTAGCGGAGACCGGCATCATCGCGGGCCAGGATGAAATAAATGGCGTCAACAACGTGCTGAATGCCGCGGCGCTGACGTATGTCGCGGGACTGGCGTCGGCTCTGTTGCAACTACTCTATTTTGTGAGTCTGGTCAGCGGATTGGGCGGGCGGCGGCGAGGCTAGATCCGCTTCATCCCGGATCCAAACCGGAGTCTAAACATCCGCAGAATCTTCTGCGGATGTTTTGTTATAATCCTGCTCCACATGCGAAAAATTATCTTAGCAGTAGTTCTGTTTCTTGGAGTCGCATTTGTTATTCTTTACTTTTCTGAACTCCAGCAAATCATTACAACCATCCAGCGCGCCAATCCGTGGTATCTTGCCCTTGCCTTGATCATTCAAACAATATGGTTTGTCGTCGTCGGCCTGACGTATCAATCCATCTATGCCCTGCTTGGCCTAAAAGAAAGCCGCCGCCACATGATACTGTTGGCCGTTGCCGCGAACTTTGTCAACGTGGTCACCACCAGCGCGGGCGTGGGAGGCATGGCATTATTGATCAACGATGGCCAGCACCGCGGGCAATCGTCCGGTAAAGTGACTGTGGGTGGCGTGCTTTATCTATTGATTGACGAAGCATCATTCTTACTCATCCTGGCATTCGGCACGATCATTCTGGCGCGCCGCAACCGCCTGAGCGACGGAGATATCGCCGCATCGCTGACCCTTTTAGCGATTGCCTGCGGAATTGCGCTTTTTCTTTACCTCGGTTATCGTTCCGCAGAAACGTTAGGTAATGTGCTGGCAAGATTGGCGCGAATCATCAACGCCATTGTGAGACCCTTCCTGCGCCGCGAATATCTAAGCGAAGCGCGTGCTCACACCTTTGCATCGGAAATCGCCGAGGGAATTTCCGCGCTTCCTCAAAAACCGATCCGACTGGTTCCGCCTCTGTTGCTTTCGCTGTTTGGAAAAATATTGCTAATGGGCGTGTTGACCTGCGCCTTCCTATCCTTCAATATCCCATTTCGCGTTGGAACGATTATCGGCGGGTTTTCCATGGGCTTTTTGTTTCTCATCGTCTCGCCGACTCCTTCCGGCATTGGCATTGTGGAAGGAGTGATGGCTTTGGCGTTTCATTCGCGGAGGATAGGATGGGGATCCGCGATTCTCGTTACCCTCGCATATCGCGCCGTGACGTTCTGGCTTCCACTGCTGGTGGGAGTGTGGGCGTTCCGCGTCATCAATGCGCGGAAGACGGCAAAGGTCGAGGTTGATGCGAAGGAAGCAGAGTGATTGTAGTTAGGGATTGCTATCCGCTTTAGGCGTCAGAAGATAGATGCCGCCATCTTTTTGATCGACAAAGATCGGTTTGACCTGTGCAATGGGGCTTAGCTCCTCGGCCTTGTAATAATAAGAATATGTATTAGGCTCGATCCAAATCAAGTAAACATCGAGGCCGGACGAGAATAACTCTGATGAATAATCGGTCACCGGAAACTTGATTTTTCCATAAGGGCCTGAATATTCGGCAGGGCCGTTATAGCAGGTGTGCCAGGTATAGAATGCAACTCCATCCGGGTAATTGCTGAACAATAGATAGTTTCCCTGCGGCTCATGCGCCAGCCAGTAATTCATCACGCTATTCTCATGCCAGGCTTTGGTATTAAAGCTGTCCGAGCCGTTTACGTGCGATTCCAAAACCAGAGGAACGGTAACTCGCAACAAGCCGCCCGCTTCAACAACCAATATTACGATCAAGCCGAGGAAGATCACTTGCCGCAGTAATCGCGAAGATAATTGGTCTGCGCGCTGAAGCAGGATTCCCATTCCCGCCACAGGAAGGGTTACAAGCGGAATATAAATCGGAAGCAGGAAGCGTCCGCTCAATCTGTTGAAATACGCGACCGAAGCCGAACCGAACAATGCCAGCGCATAAAATATCCCGTAGAGAAAGAGCGAAATCACAAAAGGGAGGAAAGGTCTGTTGTGCGAAGAAAATATCAGCAGAATGATCAGGCCGCCAATGAATATCCATAGGGCGGCTATTAAAGGATTGAGGTGCGATCGGACGGCTTGCGTCTGAATGAACCAGTCCAGGATTGATCTTGAAAACCAGTAAAAGTTTTCGGCAAAGCCGACCGGCCCGCGGTATCCGGTTGGAGCGATATAAAGCCAAAGCGCGGCCGGCAGCGCGGAGAGAGCCATCAACGAACTGCGTATCATTCGCTGCCGCAGGCTTTCGGTTCTGGAAAAGAAGAGGATGGCGACACCCGTTCCAATTGCGGCAATGCCAAGGAAACGATCAAGCATCGCCAGCATTCCCGCCGCTGACATTCCAAGCAGGAAGCGCGGCGATTTGGTCTCGATGTAATAGCCGGCCAGCAGGACAAAAAGCAGGACCAGGAAAAGATGCAGATAATCCGAATCGACGGAAATGAAAACATCGAGAATAGCCACGCCCACGTCCGAGAGTACGCAGGCCGCGAATGCCAGCGGAAAATTATCAGGGAAGATTTTCAGAAAAATGATCGAGAGACAAATCGAAATGCCGGCAAAAGAAATGCCTTGTAAAATGATGGCTGAAACAAATGGATTGACGCGCAGCACCACCTGAATGAATGCCAAAAGCATTGGATAGAGCGGCGGCCATGACGAAACGAAACTGCCGTCGAACGAAAATAATCCTTTGCCCTGCGATAAATTCAGCGCGGCAAATAAAAGATGCGTCGAATCGGTGGAAATCCCCAATCCATACTTTGATATACTAAACCACAGAACCAATCCCCAGAGCGCGTGGAAAGTCATCAATACTGCAAATTCATTTTTTAGCGTCCGCTTCATATTGAAAATTCTATCATGCGAATTCAACTCGAACATTAATGTCTCTCGATTCCCTTATTCGACTCTGGCATACCGATCCGGATACCGCACCGAATTTTTCCATCTGGCGGACGACTCTGCCGCGTCCCGCGCAGGCGCGTCCTTTCCCGGAGGATTTGCCGGCCGCGTTTCGAGAGGCTTTATCCCAGCGTGGAATTGATTCGCTTTACAGCCACCAACTGGAAGCGTGGTCCCGCATCCGCGTTGGAAAGAACATTGTCCTTGCCACCGG
The DNA here is from genome assembly GCA_003141915.1 of Anaerolineae bacterium. Lineage (GTDB taxonomy): Bacteria > Chloroflexota > Anaerolineae > Anaerolineales > Villigracilaceae > Fen-1038. Next base: position 15,131 of record PLNY01000475.1, read on the forward strand.
CACCGCCAGCGGAAAAACGCTGGCGTATAACCTGCCGATCATTGCTTCATTGGCAACGAACTCGGACGCGCGCGCTTTATATCTTTTCCCAACGAAAGCCCTGGCACAGGATCAACTTGCAAATCTTCAATCACTGCAATCACAAATCCAAAATCTAAAATCATCAATCTATGACGGCGATACGCCTCAATCGCAACGCGGCTTGATCCGCAAGAACGCGCGCATCATCTTGAGCAATCCCGACATGCTTCATACCGGCATCCTGCCTCATCATACGAACTGGTCGGACTTCTTCCGCAATCTGCGCTTTGTTGTAATTGATGAAATGCACACCTATCGCGGCGTGTTTGGTTCGCATGTCGCCAATGTGATTCGCCGACTGAAACGCATTGCGAGGTTTTATGGCGCTGCACCGCAGTTCATCCTCACCTCTGCGACAATTGGCAACCCAAAAGAACTCGCGGAGCGATTGATCGAATCATCCATCGAGTTGATTGACAATGATGGTTCATCGCGCGGCGAGCGGCATTTCCTTTTATACAATCCGCCCGTGATTGACAAATCGCTTGGCTTGCGAAAAAGTTCAATGATGGAAAGCGTCCGGCTCACGCAGGATTTGCTGGCGAATGATGTTCAATCGGTTGTGTTTGCAAGATCAAGAAGAAGTGTAGAGATGATGCTCACGTATTTGCAGACCCAGCCCCCTCCGTCACTTCGTGACACCTCCCCCAAATCCAAAGGATTTGGGGGAGGCAGGGAGGGGGTTCGCGGCTATCGTTCGGGCTATCTTCCAAGTCAACGTCGCGAGATCGAACAAGGTCTGCGCGATGGAACAGTAAGAGTCGTCGTTGCGACGAACGCGTTGGAATTGGGAATCGATATCGGCGGATTGGGCGCGGCGGTGCTCGTCGGGTATCCCGGCTCCATCGCAAGCGTATACCAGCAATCGGGGCGGGCGGGACGCGGCGACGCGCCTGCGTTATCTGTGCTGGTTGCAACGGCGAGTCCGCTCGATCAATTTCTCGCGCATCATCCCGATTATTTCTTCGGTCAATCGCCGGAGCAGGGACTCGTCAATCCCGATCATTTATTGATTCTTTTAAATCATCTGCGTTGCGCCATGTTTGAATTGCCTTTTCAAAAAGGCGAAGGCTTCGGTTCGCTGGATGCAGAGAATGTTAAAGAATTCCTCGACGTTCTTACATCGAACAATGAAGCGCATCTCTCGCAGGAAAAATATTTTTGGATGTCGGATTCGTATCCCGCCGCAAACGTTTCGCTTCGAACCGCATCGCCGGAGAATATTATTTTGCAAACGACTGAGACCTCCGATAGCGCGTCGCAAATCATCGGCGAAGTGGACCTTGCCAGCGCATACTGGATGGTTCATCCGCACGCGGTTTATCTTCACGAGGGACAACAATATTTTGTGCATGAACTGAATCTCGAAAAGAACATTGCCGCGCTCACGGCGGTCGCGTTGGATTATTACACCGAGCCGCAACGCGAAACGGAGGTTCAAATTTTAAGTGAATCAGAGCAATCCGAAATCAAAGGTGGAGAAAAAGGCTGGGGCGAAATTCAAGTGACCACGCAAGTGGTTGGATTCAAAAAATTGAAATGGATGACGCGCGAGAATCTCGGTGAAGAGCCGCTCGATCTGCCGCCGACTGAATTGCAGACCACCGGCTATTGGCTTTCGGTTTCGGATGAAACAATCGAAACCCTGCGCGCCAGCGGAGCATGGACTAACGATGAGAATGATTATGGTCCCGATTGGAATCGAATCCGCCTCGCAGTACGGACCCGCGATGGATTCCACTGTCAGGTCTGTGGCGCGCTTGAAAGCGACCCTTCGACTGGGCTCAGGGTAAGCCGCGAACACGATGTGCATCATAAGATTCCATTCAAAGCGTTTACATCCGCCGCGGAAGCGAATCGACTCGACAATCTCATTACGCTGTGTTCATCCTGCCATCGCAAGGCCGAACAGAATGTCCGCATCCGTTCGGGCTTGGCGGGATTATCCTATGCGTTGAGTCAATTGGCTCCGCTATTCCTGATGTGTGATCCAAGCGACCTCGGCGTTCACACCGACGCGGCTGGAACCATTCGCGGCGCGCCTTCCATATTTTTGTATGACCAAGTCCCGGCAGGCATTGGCTTCAGCCAAAAACTTTTTGAGATCCACGATGAGTTAATGGCGCGCACCTTGGAATTGGTCAGCGAATGCGAATGCAAAGACGGCTGTCCGTCGTGTGTTGGTCCGGGCGGCGTGAATGGATATGGCGGCAAACAAGAAACATTGGAGATATTGAAACTCCTTCGTCAATAAATGGCTTTCGGAGGGATGATATGCTATGCAATAAAATAATCAAAAAACTATTTTTGGGCTTATTCATTATTCCATTCTTAATTTCTTGCGCGCCAAAATCATCGCAGCTTTTCATTTTCCGATCTTTTGAAAATGGGCAATACGTATACTATGAATCGGATATTTACAATCCTTCAAAAACTCAAAAGCTTGATACCCCGCCGTGCAATACTAATCCTCGTTATTTTACGCCTAGTTGGTCACTAAATGGAAAACATTATGTGTGTTCCGCGCTAGTTGATCAGCCTCTCTTCATAAAAGATAGCAACAATGTGATAACAGCAAAGTTAGAGCCGGGTGATCCGAATGATTCTATCTTGTGGTCATTCGGCAGCTGGTCTCCAAATAGCCAATACATAACGGTTAATGGTAAACATTCAGAAGATCTTTTCATTATGAAATATGATGGTGCAAATTTCCTTCAACTGGTCAGGTCATCAAACGCAGCAGTTGGTCAGAGTCAATGGTCTCCCAATGGAAAGTACATTGCATATCAATATTTTCCCTTTGCAAATGACAATGATTATCTGACCACAATTGATACCACAGGGAGAGAAACTCATCGGTTTGATTTACAAAAATTAACTAACGGCGCTTCACCGTATGGTTTTAATTGGTCCCCCGACAGCAAGAAGTTAACCTTTTTAGGAAGCTCTTACTTGGATGATGGATGGTATATTTTGGATATAGAAAGAGGAAGGATTTCAAGCGTGATTCTTAAAGGAATCATCTGCGGATGGAATCTTCCTGAATGGTCACCAAATGGGCAGCAGTTTTTAATTGTTGCACACGACTGTAAAACATATACTTGGGGTGATTTGTCCGCTGATAGAATCTACACAATCAACAGCGATGGCTCAAATCTAAAGTCCTTGACGGATAAATCTGT
>PLNY01000366.1 GCA_003141915.1 Anaerolineae bacterium
AAAATTAAGTGGAACGATTCGCTGCGTAAAGAAACCGAAATTAGCATGTAGGGGCGGAGCGATGCTCCGCCCTGGGCATAGCAACGCTATGCCCCTACAAAGGAAATTGATAAATGAAGATAGCAATCATCGGCGCGGGATTTGGCGGCATGGCCGCGGCGTGGGATTTAAAAAAAGCGGGGCACGAAGTTACGATTTTTGAATCCGCCGATTATGTCGGCGGGCTGGCAAGCGGATTCAAAGAGCCGCATTGGGATTGGTCGGTCGAGAAGTTTTATCATCACTGGTTTCAAACCGACAAATCCATGTTTGACCTGATCCATGAACTGGGCTGGGAGGATCATGTTCTTTTTCCGCGGCCTTTGACGGTCATGTATCACAAGGGAAAATTCTATCCGTTCGATTCGATTCTCAAAGCGCTTCTTTTTCCGGGACTTGGGTTTGGTCTCGATAAAATCCGTTTCGGCTTCGTTGGATTATTTCTCCGATTAACCAACAACTGGAAGGCGCTCGAAAAAACAACCGCTGACTCATGGATGATGAAATGGGCGGGAAAAAACGTCTATGAAAAAATGTGGAAGCCGTTATTGATTGGAAAGTTTGGACCTTATTATCAAGATGTCAACATGGCGTGGATGTGGGCGCGCATCAAGGCGCGCACGACGCGGCTGGGAACCTTCCAGGGCGGCTTTCAACGATTCGCGGATATGTTTGCAGAGAAACTCCGCGAGTCAGGAGTCGAGATTCGGCTGAAAGTGCAGGTGAAATCCATTAAGCGGGAGCCGAACAAAGGTCTGGTAATTGACGCGGGCGAGAAAGAAGCATTCGATAAAGTATTAGTCACCACTTCGCCGAATCTGATGGCAAAGTTATGTCCCGATCTTCCTGAAAATTATTTAAGCGGCTTATTGGGCTTGAAATCCATGGGCGCGGTCGTGATGGTGTTGTCGCTCAAGCAACAACTTTCGGAGCAGGGTTATTATTGGTTCAGCTTGCCGAAGGAAGAGGGCTATCCATTTTTGGCGCTGGTGGAACATACGAATTTTCTATCGTCCGACCATTTTGGCGGCGATCACATTGTGTACGCGGGCGATTATCTCGAAGCAGGCCACGAATATTTTTCGATGAGCAATGACGAACTGCTGGAACGTTTTTTGCCGACGTTCAAAAAATTTAATCCGAAGTTCAATAAGGATTGGGTCAAGAAGGTTTGGGTGTTCAGGACGAATTATGCCCAGCCGATTCCGCTCGTGAATCATTCGAAGAATATTCCGCCCATTGAAACACCGATGGAAGGATTGTATTTCGCTTCCATGAGTCAGGTCTATCCGTGGGATCGCGGGACGAATTATGCGGTGGAAATTGGGCGGCGCGCGGCCCGCTTGATTCTCCAATGAGATTGGAATCATCTTCATAGGAAACCAATAAAATACCGCAATATATTTGGCATAATTTTAGCATCACAACTTCACAACTCTTTCATTATGGTTGAGTAGCATAGCGACGATATTAAGCGAATCGATGGAAGGAATAAATCATGAACCATGTCAAACGAGTTCTGTTCGTCTCTATCCTGTTGTGGGCGATTTTGTTAAGCGCTTGTGGTCCTTCCACATCAACATCAAACAACACACTCAATGCCATTTACACCGCCGCCGCGCAGACGATCGCGGCTCAAAGCGCAACAACCGTTCCTGTCGCGACGGATACTGTTTCGCTTCCAACTGCGACCGATAGCGGGAGTACCACTCCGACGATTTTGCCCACGCTTGTATCTTCCCTGCCAAGTTCCACTCCCGGTTCGTCAACGGGTAGTTCAACCGGCTGCAACTCAACCTTTGTTGCAGATGCGACCATTCCCGATGGCACTGCGGTGAGCCCGGGCCAGACCTTTGTCAAAACGTGGACGCTCCAAAATACCGGCTCTTGCACATGGGATACCAATTTCACCATGCGCTTTTTTAGCGGTGACCAAATGAGCGGGGGAAGTGGAACTGTCAGTAGTTCTGTTGCCCCGGGAGGACAGGGAAACGTATCCGTGACGTTGACCGCTCCGCTTACCGCTGGAACATATACAGGTAACTGGCGTTTAGCGGACGACTCCGGTATCACATTTGGAGAGATCGTCGATGTGGTGATTGTTGTCAACGGGACTGCATCCACCGAAACTCCAGCGCTGACCGATACTCCTATTCCAGCGTCAGCTTTAACAGCGGCTGCATCGGCTATATTTGCTACGAACACGGCTTCAGCCTTAACAGCGACTGCAAATGCAAATACTGCAGCCACGGCATCAGTCTTAACAGCGACCGCAAAAGCAAATGCTGCAGCCACAGCATCAGCCTTAACAGCGACTGCAAATGCAAATGCTGCAGCCACGGCATCGGCCTTAACATCGGCGGCTCCGACCAAGATGCCTACACCAACTCCGATAGCTACTCCTTAAACAAAATAATAAGCTGGCATTTGTATTTGCTCTATTAAATAAAAAGCGTGCGAAGGAATTTTCCTTCGCACGCTTACGTTCATGCCTGTCCGTACCACATTCTGCTAAGCAGACGATCCCTGCGGAAGAATTGATGATAAAACGCCGCGAGGATATGCAACACAAGCAAGGCAATCAGGATGACTGATATGTAAAGATGAACCATCAACAAACTGATTCCCCGAGGACCGCCCGGACGCGGGCCATTCCGCGCAGGAAGTCCGGGAGCGCCCGAGTTACTGGCTCCAGGCGCGCTGTTTCCACTGGGATTGGTAATGGGAGCGCTTCCAGCGGGGCGTGGAGATCCGAAACCGGGTCCGCTCGTTGCTCCGAGGAAAGCCACCTGGAAGCGATTGAACTGCAAGGCAAAAATCAAGCCGACAACGGTGATTGCGAACGCGAAGAAATACAAAGAATAGTGAACCACTTTGGCCAGAACGTTGAGCGCCTTGGAGCCTGCGTCCGCTGGAGCAGGTTTCCGGGTAGTGAGCCGGATGATGAAACGGATGATCAAAAGAACCAGAATGGCAACTCCGGCCGCCATATGGATCTTGAGGATGAGATCCGTGCCGGGTACTCCGCCGTGGCCCAACATGAGGATGGGCCGAATATAGAAGTAACCGATATACAAATCCGTGAAGATGAGCAGGGCAATCAGCCAGTGTAATGTAACCAATGCCGGATGATAACGTTTGGGTGTATTCATAAGTCTCCTTCTTTGGCGAAAATTTCCATGAATATAACATCGAAACCTTATAAACCTATTAAAATCAAGATCGAATTTCCTTATAGAATCAAGACATCCGAAATATTTTCTTCGGATGTCTGTTTAAGGAGGAGAAGCTTTGTTCACTTTATGACTTTATTCTACTTCGCCAGGATGACAGGAGTATGAATCATCGGCTTATTGCCTTGACCTGAAATCTCGTTATGGGCTTACTGGAATGACATAATCTTTTGTCCCCGTCTGCCCTGTATGGTTGGTGCCATAGCACCAGACGCTGAGTATGAAATGGAACGCACCCGGTTCTTGCGGCGTTCCCGAAATTAAAACTGCATCCTGACCGGTGAGTGTTTGGAGTTGCAGGCCTTTCGGAAAACTGCCCTGCAAAATGGAAAATTCACCCGCGGGCGTTTTGTTGTTTGTGATTTTTATGATGACATAATAATAAACGCCCACCTTCGCATTTGGCATGGCATTGGGCGTGAAGCCTATGGATGGAGTGTTCAGAATCTGACAGGAAAGGGTTGCCATTAAAATCAGGACTGCCGCGCTGATGACGAACCAGCGATTTTTTACGATGTGCATTTTGGGTTATTTTCCAATCCAATGTTTAATGTCATGGATCGCCCCTGCGTAAAATATTTTTCAACGTGAGATGTTCGCGACATCCAATTTCTCCTTGTAGATTCGCAGAAAGTATAAATCAGAAATCCGGCAAAACACAATAATTCAAGATAAGAGATTCTAGACAAAAATTAATATAAACCTACCGAAACTTGCATTGACCCGTTTGCGCATCTATTGCAAAATATATGTATTATCCAGACGCTGATGAGGTAAACATGCCGGACGATTCGCAAACCAATAAAAAATCGCATATGCCTGAGAAATCTTTGATGTTTGAAAAAGTCATTCCGGTCCTTTTGATTCTATTGGGGATCCTCACTGTTGCACTGATTTTATTCGCGGCCGGGATATTGCTCGGCCTCATTCGCCTCTAAATTCGATTTGGAGAAAACCATGTCAATCATTCAAATTCTTCCTTTCATCTCAACGGCAATCATGCTGGGGTTCACCATTTATGTTTTTCAGCGCTACTCCGTGCGCCGCGCTCCGCACTTCTTGTTTTGGGGAATTGGACTTGCGATGTTTGGATTAGGAAGCTTTGCCGAAGTATATCTTGCCCTGGCTTGGAGTCGGGCAGTCTTTGTGATCTGGTATCTATTCGGCGCGATTTTGAATCCGGCATGGATTGGTCAGGGCACGCTTTATTTATTGGTCAGGCGAAGCTGGGTTCATATCGTGGCGGGCATTTTGATTCTGGCAAGCCTCGTAAGCACAGCTTTGATGTTATCCATTCCAATCAACGATAGCGGCTTCCATTTGGGAACGCCGATCAGCGAGCAGTACAAAGCGATTATTCCATCTGCTTCCTTTAGTTTAATTTTGATCCCAACTATTATTTTTGGAACGGTTGGTCTCGTTTTATTGGTTGGTGGAGCGCTTTATTCGGCGTTCTTATTCTGGCGCAAGCGCGTCCTGCCCAATCGCGTCATCGGTAATGTTCTGATCGCTATTGGCGCTTTATCAGTAGCCTCAGCCAGTGAATTGACTCATCTCGGTTACGGACAATTTTTATATGTCGGCGAGTTGATTGCGGCGATCCTGATGTTTTTTGGATTCTTGACAGCCGCCCGGCCTCAGCCGGAAGAGGCGGCGAAGCCGGTTGCCGCTGCAACTGATTAATCGCCGCGAGTCAAACGGCCATCACATTGCAATGTGATGG
>PLNY01000309.1 GCA_003141915.1 Anaerolineae bacterium
ATCTGCAATCGCTTATCAGGTCTACGTGGGCGGCGATCCGTGGAATTATTGGCGGATGATGTCGCCGACCATGCCTCTTCTGATCGTAATGTTCATTGTTGCCGTGACTGTCCTCGTGGGCAGACAAGCCCCTAAGGAATATTTAATTCGTACGCCGATGTTTCTTAAAAAACATGAAACCAATGGCGGGATTCTACTTTTGACGCTGACCGGTTTGCTGTTGGCGAACGCGCACTTCATGCCTGAACTTTTATCGATTCAAAAGCCGTACCAAACGGAGGACAACCAATACTTTGTCAATTCCGCGCTTGCGATCGATCAATTGACCACCAGCGACTCCAGTGTGGGCGTTCTTTGGGCAGGTTCCATTCCCTATTACACCGGCAGGAAAGCGATTGATTTCCTGGGAAAATCCGACCGGTATATCGCGCACCTGTCGCCCGATATGTCTGGCGATATCAGTTGGGATGGAATGAACAGTGTGCCAGGACATAATAAATACGATTTGAATTACTCCATCAAGGTTCTTCAGCCGACTTATGTTCAGCGCTTCGTGTGGGGCTCGCAGGATTTGTCCCAGTGGGCCGAGACTCATTACGTCGAAGTCGAATACTCCGGTATCAGCGTTTTTCTCCTCAGGGATTCACCGGCAGTGATCTGGAACAAGATAAATACCCCATAACTCTCACTTTGTCTTTGATAATCAAAGCCGGCACATAAATCCACTAACCACACTCAACCTATATGGTGTCGCCGCCCTGTTCGGTATGCTTGTTTATACGCTATCGGCTGGGTATCAAGTTCAATTGCTGAAAGGCGAAGACTTCGGAGTTATACGATATAATTGTTGTTGAATAGAATAAATCCCGTTTCTTGTTTCGTTCTTCAAAGCAATTTTTTAGGAGGCATCCATGTCCGAAAATCATTCCCCTGCATCATCCTCACATACGAGGTCGCGCGCGGCGGCATTTCTGAAGCAGACCGAAAGCATTGTCCTGTTTTGTATCGCCATCGTCCTGGCTATCCTGGCGATCTTGCTTTTATTTTCCAGCGTTTACGCTTTATATATGGCGGTGGCAACTGGTCAGCTTCGCGATCAGGCCATTGACATCCTCAACAGCACCTTGCTGGTGATGATGATCATGGAAATCGTTTATACCGTGACACTCTCGATTGAGTCACACAAACTGGTTGCTGAACCCTTCTTGATCGTCGGCGCAATTGCGGCCATCCGGCGCATGCTTGTGATTACCGCCCAAAGTACATCCATTGAGACAAACATCCCCGCCTTTCAAAACACTCTTTTGGAATTAGCTTTGCTGGCGGTTACTATCATTCTGATCGCTTGGGCAATTTATATTTTGCGAACGAGTCAGAAGTTCCTGCCACCCGACGAGGAATAAAAAATCACGGATACCATTTGAATGCGGACTGTGTGCAGTCCGCATTCTTTTATTCTTTCTCGCCGCTTACCTTCATCCAGGCTTTTTTCATGTTCAACGCGTCCTCTTCCATGATGGGACTCTCGCATAAAATTCTTCCCGCACAACCGTGATCGTTCAGTGCGCGGAATAATGCTTTCAGATCAAGATCGGCTTCGGCAAGCTTCAAATGATTCTTCTCGCCCTTCGGGCCATATTCGATTCCCGAAAGATGAATATGCAATTTCTTGAGCGCAGATTTGCCTAACGCTTTTTCATACGCCTTCAACAGCGCAGACCATTCTTCAAATGTGTTCATCGTCCCATCACCGGGACGTGCATGCAAGTGAGCGAAGTCAACACACGGTAATACACCTTCAATGGACTTCGCCATTTCGAGCGTGTCTTCGAACGAGCCAAGCATAGCAGATTTGCCCATCGTCTCAGGGCGGATGGTAACCGGGTTACCCGCTTTCCGAAGTTCATCCACGCAGCCCTTCAAACGCGGAATGGCAACCTTCAACACCTCCGCGGGCGGACGCTCAAAGTAGGAGCCGGGATGAAAGATGATGTCAGTCGCGCCCGCCAGATTTCCGTAGTGAGCCGCATCCATCAAGCGCTTGCGCGACTTGGGCCACTCATCATCGTTCGCGTTCAGGTTGATGAAATACGGCGCGTGCACACTGACCGCCACATCCTGTTCTGACGATGCGGCTTTGATCGCCGCGCAGGTTTCTTCCGAGACGCGCACCGATTGCACCCAACCCAACTCAAACGCGGTCAAGCCGATGGATTTGCTGAATGCAATCGCGCCGACCGAGCCGCCGGGTTTCTTCGGCGTGCCAATCGGCGAACCCACAGTGCCGAAACGAAATGATAAAGTCATAGAAGCTCCTTTGGGTGAATGTTGCGAGCGAGCATTAGCGAGCGTGGCAATCTCATGTAACAATCAATTGCATGTTCAAGGAGATTGCCACGCTTCGCTCTCAACGACATTATTTAACAATAGATGATATCTTTTCCCACAACGGCGGGCCGAGAATGAGCAGGCCAACCAACAATGCGGCGAAGGCCGAGATCAACACCGCCGCCGCGCCGACATCCTTGCCTACTTTCGCAAGCGGATGTTTTTCCGGGCTGGCTAAATCCACCACTGCTTCAATGGCCGTGTTGATGAATTCAGCCGTGAAGACCATCGCGATGGTGAGGATCAATATCGCCCAATGGTGCGCAGGCAATTGAAGCCACCATGCAAGGAGAAATACAAGGATCGCAGCGAGCGCATGGATCCAGGCATTTTGCTGTGTTCGCAAGACGTACCATAAACCGCGAAAGGCATGGCCGAACGAACGATAGCGGGAAAGAATAAAGTTCCACATAAGTCGTCAGGATTCTTGAATCTCGATTCCAGATAACCCGAGTCGTTCCAGGACTTCAGCCTGCGCTTTCCACATTTTTGTTTTCTCTTCCGCCTCGGCGTGATCGAATCCAAGCAAATGCAGGACGCCATGCACGACCAACAACTGCACTTCCGATTCAAGCGGGTGGCCTGCCACTTTGGCCTGCGCGTCGGCGCGGGGGATGGAGAGGAGGATGTCGCCCAGATAACGCGCGCCCGTTTCCGGGTCGGTCTCGGAGGCGGGAAAGGAAAGAACATCGGTCGGCGCGTCAATGCCGAGATAATCGCGGTTGAGTGTTTGCAATCGCGCATCATCGGTCAACACAACGGTGAGATCGCCATCGGTGGATTGATGAGCTAATACGGCCTGCGCGGCGCGTTCGATCCATTGCGCTGAAATCGTTTTATCTTTGAACTCAAATTCGATATGGATCATATTTTCTTCGTTTCGAGTGGAGCATCGGCCGCCGCGGCGGGAAGTTCGGCGGCGGGATATTGAATGCGCGGATGATAGGTGCCGCGTAAAGTGGTGACGAACGAATCGGCGATGAGGTTGAGATCGCGCAAGGTCAACTGCGTATTATCGAGCTGGCCGTCCTTTTGGACGCGTTCAATAATGGAGCGGACAATGTTGCGTAAATCATCGTCGCTTTCCGGGCCTTCGGCGCGGGTGCGCGCCTCGGCGCTATCGGCCAGCATCAGGATGGCGGTTTCGCGCGAACGCGGCCGCGGGCCGGGATAACGGAATTGTTCCATATCCACTTTGCTCGCATCGCCGCCCGCTTTTTCGAGCGCCTGATTATATTGATAGCGCGTGACCATCGTGCCGTGACTTGCAAGAATAAAATCGTCGATGCGGTGCGGCAGGCGATATTTATGTGCGAGCGCCACGCCGTCGTGGACATGTTGAATGATCTTTTGCGCGGCTTGTTCGGGAGTAATATCCACATGCGTGTTGAGATTGCCCGGCGCNNCTCCGCCAGGTTCGCCACTTGCAGACTATGCTGGTACGTTCCCGGCGCGTTCCGCAAAAATATCTTAAGAAGCGGAAAATCGGGATGCGAGATTTCGAGCAGTTGCATCGGCGTGGGAAGACTCAGGAATTGAGCCAGCGGATATTGCAACAAAAGCGCGATGCTGGCAGACGCCATTCCATTGACCAGCGCGACGACGATCAGCGTCGCGATCCCGATCCAATCCATCGAAGCGGTCGGCAAAAGATAAGCGAGGATCATGGCGATGCCACCGCCTGCAATCGCCATCCCGGCCCGGAAGAATCCCCAGAAGCGCCGCGCCGGCCCGAGCGTCAATACGCCGCACAACGAAGCCATGATGTAAAACGGCATCAACTCCAGCGTGTTCGACAATCCGTACGCGGCCAGCACGGAAAGGACCAGCGAAAGGATGATCCCGCTTTCCATGCCAAACAGCGTCGTCAACAATAAACCTGCCGCAGGCAATGGATACAGATAAGGAACGATGGTGCGATTCGGAATCACAAAGCGCGCGCTCACCATGAAAACAATGAAGAGGATGGATGCCATCAACAGACTGCGCGGCTCGGAGACGAAAACCGCTTTCCTGCGCCTTAAAAAATATAAACCGATGAAAGCCGCCGACAGGACCGTCAATGCGGCCGCGCCCAAATACGTTTCAATCGGCTGGGCGGGCTGGATCAGCTTGAATTCCTGCAAAGCTTCCATTTGAGCGGGCGTGATGATATCGCCTGCTGAAACGATTCGTTCGCCCGCCTTGTATGTTTGCACGATGGGCTGCACCGCGCCACGCGCGGACTTTTGAGCGGCCGCCGTTAAATCGGGGCTGAAGCGGCTGTTGGTGATTACGAACGCGTTGACAAATTCACTGACCAAATCAGCTTCATCTTCGCTGAATGTTAAATTAACCAATGATGGAATGCTGGTTTGCACTGCATCGAGATTATCCGTTCGGACGGGCGTGCGCATCACCTGTTCGAGCAGGCGCAAAGATTCCTGTTGAATGGGGCCCCATTGCGAATCGGAAAGAGACAAAATCAAATTGATGCTGTTCGGATTGAGGCTGATGTTGCTCAAGCCCGCAAGCTGCGCCTGCTTGAGATCGTGAGTGGCGGTTATATCGGCACGGGTAAGATTGATCAATTGAAAGGTCGAGCTCAATCGGTTGATCTGCTGGCGCGCAATGGCCGGGTCGGGATCCGTGTAGATGGGTTGAACCGCTTTTTCCACGGTCTCACGCGCTTCTTCGGTCCGCACCTGGCTGACGTATTCATCGTCGCGCGGCGCATTGATATCGCGCGGCGCCACCTCGCCTGCCTGGAGCGGAAGCGCCGCCGGCCGCAGACTCAACGGCATGATCAGCGCCGCGAAAGTCACAATGCTGACAGCCACCAGAACAAAAATTTGCAGGTTCCGCACCCGCGCCGGAGAACGAAAACGATTTTCCATAAATAAATTCACCACAAAGACATAGAGAGCACACGTGTGCCTGCGAAGTGACTGCGCCTTTCAGTTGCGGCGCGTGCAGGCAAAGTATTTTCTTTGTGTCCTTCGTGCCTTTGCCGTCTCGCACCGTTCGTGCCGCCGTTGTTCGCGGCACGAACGGTGTGGTGAGATGAATTATTTGATCAACAGTTCCTTTACCATCGCGCTGACCTGATCGCCCGCGGCGCGCCCGGCCACTTTGGGCAAAAGCGCTTTCATCACTTTGCCCATATCGGTGGGCGAAGCCGCGCCGACCTCGACAATCGCGGCTTGCGCGAGGGCGCGTAATTCTTCGGCGGGCATGGCTTTCGGCAGGAACGCTTCGAGTACTTTGATCTCCGCTTCGTTATCGGCGATCAAATCAACACGATTGGCTTTCTTTGCTTCTTCAATCGCCTCGCGTCGATTCTTGATTTCCTTTTGCAATAATGAGATCACCGCTGCGTCGTCGAGCGCGGCCCGCTTATCCACTTCGATCTGTTTGATGTTTGCCAGCGCCATGCGTGTCGTCCGCTTGCGGACCTCGTCGCCGCTTTTCATGGCGTCTTTCATTGATTCGGTTAATTGAGTTTTGATATCCATGACATCATTATACTAGAGTTGGAACATGAGAATAAATTGTCCCGCCGGAGAAGAAGCGGGACAAGGATTTACAATTGAGTCATTCCAAGTTCTATTTATCAACGCTCTTTGCAGCTTCTCGATCAAACAAAGAGCGATACTGTCCGTAGCCTTCCTCCTCCAAGTCTTCGACCGGAATAAAGCGCAGCGAAGCGGAGTTCATGCAATAACGCAAACCGGTCGGAGCGGGACCGTCGTTGAAGACATGCCCCAAATGGGAGTTGGCATATTTGGAGCGAACTTCGGTGCGCGGCAGAAAAAGCTTGAAGTCTGTGTGGTTGACGATATGATCCGGCTCCAACGGCTTGGTGAAGCTCGGCCAGCCGGTGCCCGAATCATATTTATCGAGCGAACTGAATAACGGCTCGCCCGAAGCCACATCCACATAGATGCCGGCGTGTTTGTTATTCCAATATTCGTTTTGAAAGGGTGGCTCGGTGCCTTCATGCTGTGTGACCTGATATTGCATGGACGACAAGAGCTTCTTAAGTTCAGCGTCCGAGGGCTTGGTATAAGTTTTCATAAGAACCTCCTACACATATAAGGTTAAGTATCGCTATATTAGAACTCTTGCATAAGTCGTGACGTAAG
>PLNY01000245.1 GCA_003141915.1 Anaerolineae bacterium
GCCGTCATTTTTCACGTCCACGTAAATGGGGTTCTCCGTTTCGCAGCGCTCGATGATAGTCACTGACCCCGCATCACCGGACAGCGGATAGGTGATGCGATTGCACCGGTCTATCAATTTGCTACCGGTCTCTCCACACAACAAAACCACTTTGGGAAGAGCTGCGATTTCCAGAAGCATGAAGGCTTGCATCAACCCGACAAGAAAACCTGTGCAACCTTGATTGATGTCCACACAAATCACGTCGTGACCCAAAGCCAATTTTCCATGGATCACGTTGCTCGTGGGTGGCATCACATAGTCGGGCGTTTGTGATACGAACACCAAAGCGCCGATTTCTTCCTTTTTCAATGTCCCCTCGTTCAAGAGCTGTTGCAGACCGAACAGGCAAAGGTCTGAAGCACACACTTCCGGCGGAGCGATGCGGTGCCGGTCCAAGCTCATCATTTTCTTGAACCGCTTTGCCTTCTCCTCGGTAAGCTTGTAGATGGGGTACTCGTCATCAAAACGGTACTCCTCCTTCGGCACTACCGACAAAACGGTGGTGATACTCTTATTTTTAAAGACACATTTCATGCGTGTACGTTTTAGACGGGAAACAACGAGCCGCCAATATCAGATTCTACTTCTGTTTCGCTTCCATCAAATTCGCCAAGTCCCCCGCAGTGACAACTGAGCGAATTTCATCTGCCTTTATCGACACACCGTATTTCGAATCAGCCATCGCCAAAACCGAAAGGATAGCCAGCGAATCCCATGTTTCAAAATCCTTGAGCACATTTTCCGGTTTTACTTCCTGGATATCAAGAATCGCCGCCAGCTTTTGGTAGAGTTCAGCTTTGTCCATAGTACTTCCCATATTTTTTGTTTTCTATTTGTATTCGATCATCTCGCTAAAATTAACACGACCCAGATTTAACAGCACAGCACCCCAAGTCAGTCCCACGCCAAATCCCGCGATGCAGACTTTGAATTTTTCCGTTACCAAACGATCCTGCAAGTTAAATATGATTGCTGTCGGGATGGTCACCCCACTGCTGTTGCCAAAATGTTCCACCTCATTGCTGGGCATTTTGGCATAAGGCACTCCCATTTTGTCCGCCAGTTTCTGTAGCATGAAGCGATTGGCTTGATGGCAGAACAGGTAGTCCACCGATTCCATCGAAACGCCCGCAAACTCTAAAAGGCTCTTAATCAGTGGCGGCACTTCTGTCTGCACAAAATTAAAAACAGCCGAGCCGTCCATACGCAGATGGTCTTTCGCTCGAAGGTTATTGTCCCCCACATCCTCCAACACCGCAGTATCCGGAGTGGATGGCAGGCGGAAGCCGCCCGCTGGAATCATGAGCACCCCGTTGCGTGAACCGTCCATCTTGAGATTGGCATGGATGATGGAATCTTCCACATCGCGCTCCACAATAGTGATGGAAGCCGCATCGCCAACAAGCGGATAACTATTACGATCCTTCGAGGAGGTTTTACGGCTGATGACGTCGGCGTTGATCAGGACAACCTTTTGAATGCTCTGCTGCTCCAGCAACAGAAAGGCCTGCAACAATCCAATCACAAAGCCGGCACAACCCTGATTGATGTCCATGCAGAAAATATCCTGCTTCAGATTCAACCGGCCGTGGATAACGCTGCTGGTTGGCGGCATGAAATAGTCCGGCGACTGCGTCACCAGGATGAGGGCATCGATTTCGTCCCGCCGGAGTTGGCCTTTTTTAAACAGGTGTTCCATACCGAACACTGCCAGGTCGGACACGCAGACACCCGGTTCGACGATGCGATGTTTGTCAAAACCCATAACCTCCTTAAGCTTCAGCGATCTCGCCTCTGGAAAATTGAAATTCTTCATTTCCTCAACGAAAGATCGCTCGTTGGCTGGAACGATGGTGAGAATGCCGGAGATGCGTTTGCGATGGAAAATAAAGTTCACTTTGGGGACTTGTATTTGCTCAAAAGTGTTTCGATTGTTTGCAGATTCTTGAAGTTTCCCGGGACAATATCCATGCCGTCAATGGATATGCCATACGTCTTGTCCAGAGTCGCCACGAGCGTGACGACATCGAAAGAATCGAGCATGCCGTCGGTGATAAAATCACTCGATGCGGTAAAATCGAATTCAGGACGGATTTCCTTTAAAATGTCGGCCAAAGATTTCATACGGGAATCATCCGATTTGCCAGCACGCAATCAACCAGTCCATCGGGCGCGAACCCATAATGATGATACTTCTGGATTGCGTTCTCGTTGTCGGCAATCACCCACAGAATGAAGCGTCGGACGGCGCTTTGAGTTTCAAAATAACGGCGCATCAGCGCGGAACCAAATCGAAACGAGCGGAATTGTTCGTCCACCAGCCAGTAACGGGTGGTCGAAGTGAATCCTTGAGTCTCAAAAAACAGTAGGCCTGCAATCGCATTCCCGTGCTTGGCGACCAAAATTTGACGGCCCGCAACAGCCGCTTCAAGTTCGTACAACATGGGAAGCTGTTCGGC